>ONHE01000039.1 GCA_900317545.1 uncultured Prevotella sp.
GGACGTCCCAACGACGGTACCGACGCTACGGGATTCTACAATATCGAGCTCTTCGTGAAGCTCTATCCTGAGAAGGAGTGGAAGACAGGACGCACGAAAGAGCAGGTTGTCGACGATATGAACCGGCGGCTGAGTGTCTATCCGGGTATCGACTTCAACTTCTCGCAACCAATCTCCGACAATGTGGAGGAGGCCGTGAGCGGTGTGAAGGGAGCCATCGTGGCGAAAGTCTACGGCAAGGATCTCGCGCAGAGCGAGAAACTGGCCTGGCAGGTCTACCACACGATGAAGCCCATCCGCGGCATCACCGACCTTGGCGTGATCCGCAACATGGGACAACCTGAGCTGCAGATCGACATCGACGAGGACCGGTTGGCTCGTTACGGCGTGAAGAAAGACGATGTTCAGAGCATCATCGAGATGGCGATAGGCGGTAAGGCTGCGTCGCAAGTCTATGAGGATGAGCGCAAGTTCAACCTTGTAGTACGCTACGAGGAACCGTTCCGCGACAACGCGGAAGCCATCGCAAAGATTAAAGTACCTACAGAAGACGGGCAGATGATTCCCATCGGTGAACTGGCAACGATACGCTCCATCACCGGTCCGTTGATCATTTATCGCGAGAATCATGACCGCTACTCCGCCGTGAAGTTCAGTGTCCGCGACCGCGACATGGGTTCGGCTGTCGACGAGGCACGGGCTAAGGTGGCGAAGGCGGTGAAGTTGCCAGCCGGTTATAAGATTACCTGGAACGGCGACTTCGAGAATCAGAAGCGTGCCTCGGCGCGTCTGGCTCAGGTAGTGCCTATCAGCGTGTTGTTGATCTTCGCCATCCTCTACGTCCTCTTTGGCAATGCGCGCGACGCGGGACTGGTGCTTACCAACGTGCCCTTTGCGGCAGTGGGCGGCATCCTCATCCTGCTTATCAGTCATACCAACTTCTCCATCTCGGCAGGTATCGGCTTCATCTGTCTCTTCGGCATCTGCATCCAGAACGGTGTGATCATGCTCATGGACATCAAGCACTTCCTGCGCCACCGCTATGCTCTTCCCGACGCCGTGACGCGTGGCATGCACTCCCGTATCCGTAGTGTGCTGATGACGGCTATGATGGCCACCCTCGGCTTGCTGCCCGCCGCTCTCAGCCATGGCATAGGCAGTGAGAGCCAGCGCCCCCTCGCCACCGTCATCATCGGTGGACTCGTGGGTGCCACCATCTTCACGCTGTTCATCTTCCCCCTCGTCGTGGAAGGGATATACCAGCACGTGAACATTAAAAAGCTAAGATAAGGATTGCTGTTCAAGCGGCTTTGGCAGAATAACAATTATTGTGTAATTTTGCATCGAAATAGAACATTTGAGTATGAAGCATATCTTATTGGCTGAGGACGAGGAGAATATCGCTGACTTCGTCAGGCGAGGGTTAGAGAGTTTTGGCTACCAGGTGGACACGGTGCTGCGTGGCGACGAGGCGTGGAAGCGGCTGCAGGAGCGGCAGGACTACGACCTGGCACTGCTTGACATTCGTATGCCCGGCATGACTGGACTTGACGTGTGCAGACACCTACGCGAGATTCATGGCTATACTCTGCCCGTACTGATGCTCACGGCACTTGGAACGACTGATGATATTGTGTTAGGTTTGCAGGCTGGTGCCGACGACTATATGGTGAAGCCGTTCCGCTTCACAGAACTCTTAGCACGTATCTCGGCATTGCTGCGTCGTGTGGACAGTTACAGGCAGGAAGCACCTATGTCTTCGGGAGATCTCAGCATCGATGCCGCTGCGCATAAGGCACGGCGCCAGGACCGTGAAGTCGATTTAAGCACTAAGGAATACCGGCTCTTAGAATATATGATGCGACATGAGGGCGAGACTCTTACACGCAGGCAGCTGTTGCGCGACGTGTGGGATAAGGATTTCAACACCAATACCAATGTGGTCGATGTCTATGTGCGCTATCTGCGACAGAAAATTGACGAGGGCTTCGGACATAAGCTTATCCATACCATTGTGGGAAAAGGCTATCGCTTTGGAAAGGAGGACAGCGATGAGAACTGGACATAAAATTTCGCTCATCTATTCGGGCATCACTATTGGATTGCTGCTCGTGGCCGGACTGGTCTTTTATCTCTTTTCATCCAACTACATCCGCAACCTTTACTTCCACTATATGGAGGAAAAGGCGCATGCGGTGGCTGAAGAGAAGTTCTCCAAAGATGAGCTCGATCCGGTAAAATACCGCAATGTGGTATTGCGCCGGAAGAACTCCATCCCCACGTCGAAAGAACTCTTCATTCGTGTTGATGATCGGCAGCTGGCAAAGCAATCATTGTCTGTTTACTTAACCGACGAACAGATAGATCTGCTCTATGCCAATCAGACAATCAACTTCGAACACGGTGGGGAAGTGGGTACAGCCTTCATTTATTATGACAATACAGGAACCTTTGCCGTTATTGTACTCAGCCGTAATCCTTATGGCACAGACATATCCCAGACACTGCGCTGGGCTTTGCTACTACTGGTACTTGTGTCGGCAGGTGTGCTCTGGCTTATCAGCCGTCTCTATGCCATGCGCATGCTCGACCGCATTGACCGTGACTATCAGACAGAGAAGATGTTTGTCAATAATGCCTCCCATGAAATCAACAATCCACTCACGGCCATACAAGGAGAGTGCGAGGTGGCACTCATAGGGGAACACAGCGTGCCGGAATATCAAGACGCCCTACAACGTATCAGCCATGAGGCTGACCGCGTGATGACTATCATGAAAGAGTTACTTAGCTTCTCGCATGTCAGAGACGGCATGACTATAGACCACTGCGAGCCCGTGGAGATGAAAGAATTGATAGAGGATGTGACCCATGAACGATGCCACATGACATGTCTCAACGATTTCATCGTGACTGGCGATACCAACCTTCTGCATATAGCCTTCAAGAACATAGTGGACAACGCTGTGAAATTCTCTGACGGCAAGGCGGTGACAGTGGCAGTTGATGACCATCGTGTGACTGTCTGCGACCATGGTATAGGAATACCCAAGGCCGATCTTCCACATGTACTCGAACCGTTCTTCCGTGCCTCCAACGTTGCCGGTGTTAGAGGACACGGCGTCGGGCTGGCCTTGGCAAAGGCTATTCTCGAACGGCACGGCGCCCATCTCAAGTTACTCTCGCGTCAAGGCGAAGGTACCGTTGTATGTGTGGACTTTAAAAGATAGAATTAATGAAATAAGACCTTCCGCCTTTCTTTCAGTATCAATACAGCAAGTATCTTGAAGAAACGGGAAAGATGCAAGGGATACGGGAATCCGATCTTGCGGCTGCAAGCGAGTTGCTTTGATTAAGATCGAGAAGCAGCCGTTTACTCTGTGAGAGAATATCTGATTGATATAAACCTATTCCATCACTCCTTCCCACAATTGACTTGGCACTGCCTCGATCGGAGCAGGTCAATGGCATTATGGCTTATCTATTTCACCGTCCACCATACGAAAAAACTGAAGGGGGATGAAGGAAGTTTTGGCTGTAGATCATCGCCGGCTCCTGATCTGCAAAGCTCTCTATGTGTGTACATCACGTCCCACAACAAAACTTCAGCTAAGGTTTTCGGCTTTATATAAGTGGTTTATGATAGGTATTCTCTATGATCCGATAGAAAACATCTGTTGCCGCTCAAGAATGAAAGTGCTATCTTTGCAATAGAAAAAAAACAGAATATTAACAATAAAAACGCTAAAAATTATGAAGACTACAGAAATCACCGGACTGAATCCACAAAACACAGTAGAAGTTACCAACGCTCTCCAGCAGTTACTTGCCGACCTGCAGATCCACTATACCAACCTCCGCCATCTTCACTGGTTCGTAAAAGGCCATGGCTTTTTCATCATGCACAAGAAGTATGAGGAGCTCTACGATGAAACGGCCGAGAAGATAGACGAAGTAGCCGAGCGCATTCTCCAGTTAGACGGAGCACCAGAGAGCCGCTTCTCTGTCTATCTCAAGGCTGCACAAGTGAGAGAGCTCGATAGCGAGGTCAATGGATGCAATGCCATAGCTTACGTACTCGACACGCTGAGCACACTTATTGCAGACGAGCGACGGGCACTGCAAAAGGCAGCCGAAGCGGGCGACGAAGTGACTGTTGCGCTGATGAGCGACTTCCTCAAAGCCGAAGAGAAAACCGCCTGGATGCTGACGGCATTCAGTACACGTCAAGAGAACAAATAAATAGTGGCACGTTCCGTCAGACTGCATAGACCAAATTCAAGAAGGGCACTTCATTTTTGACATACCCTCGGTGAAACATAACGTGATGGCGCTTGCATCATTGATGCAGGCGCCAAAGCATTAAATAACAATCTTACTCCTACAGCGCATGCGCCATGCTGGCCGTTTTTTACTTTCACTTGGTTGGAGCTAACAACACGCAACTTTGCTCCAGCCCACATCTTGGTGCAATCATCACGCTCTCTCAAATACTTGGAAGAAATAGTGTTAGTGTGTGATTTTTCTTAACTCCTATCATTGCACTGTAAATACGAGTTTAGTATACAGCACTACATATCCCTTCTTTTCATCATTTCATCCTCTCATCATTTCATCCCCTCATCATCTCATCCCCCCATAATCTCATCCCCTCATCATCTCCCCCCGCTACACGCAAAGAGGACCCCGACTACATCTGTAATCGGAGCCCTCAGCATTTAAAAAAAGGAGGCGGCTACCTACTCTCCCGCATTGCATTGCAGTACCATCGGCGCAAGCAGGCTTAACTTCTCTGTTCGGAATGGGAAGA
>ONHE01000120.1 GCA_900317545.1 uncultured Prevotella sp.
CCGGGACAAAGCTATCCTCCGGGCGGCCCAAAGCTATCGTTCGGACCGTCCGGAGGATAGCTTTCGGACGGCAAAAGCATAGCTCTTGAAAGCACGGATGATAGCTCCGCGGAAGCCGTACTTCGCGGCCGTGAACCACACGTTGGAAATTCGGCGATATGATAAGGATTTTTCGCAATCCGCGCAAGATCTTGCCGCGCAAACGAAAACCACATTCCGCTCCCCCGAAGACGGACAGCCCAAGGGCCTCAGCCACCAGATTGGGCACCGATAGCAGCGATATTACAATAATTTTTAATTAATTATCGAAAAACATTGGGGTTTTCTTTTGATAATTGAGGAAAACTTTGTAACTTTGCAACCTGTTTGGAATAAGTATCTAATTAGAAAACAATTTAGGATAGAAATGTCTAAGGTTTGTCAGATTACAGGAAAGAAGGCACAGATCGGATGCAATGTGTCTCACTCAAAGCATCGCACAAAGCGTAGCTTTGATGTAAACCTTTTCAGCAAGAAGTTCTACTATGTAGAGGAAGGTTGCTGGATTAGCCTCAAGATCAGTGCTGCTGGTCTTCGTCTTATTAATAAAGTGGGTCTTGATGCAGCTTTGAAGCAGGCAGTCGCTAAGGGCTATTGCGATTGGAAAGACATAAAAGTTATAGGAGAATAAATCATCATGGCAAAGAAAGCGAAAGGCAACAGGGTCCAGGTCATACTGGAATGCACAGAGATGAAAAATAGCGGACTGCCAGGAACAAGCCGTTACGTGACCAAGAAGAATCGTAAGAACACGCCTGAGCGTCTCGAGTTAATGAAGTATAATCCTATCCTCAAGAAGATGACCCTTCACAAGGAGATTAAGTAATAAGGAGAATATAACATGGCAAAGAAAGCGGTCGCTACCCTCCATGAAGGTTCAATGGACGGTCGCGCTTATACAAAAGTGATCAAGATGGTTAAGAGCCCCAAGACCGGCGCTTATGTTTTTGACGAGCAGATGGTCGCCAATGAGGCTGTGCAGGACTTCTTCAAGAAATAACACTTCAATCATCACATATAGAAAAAGTCATCATCCAACGGACGATGACTTTTTTTATTGCTTATAAAGAGAGCAGTTCAGCAGGCGATGCTATCAACTTCCGGGCCCCATGCTGCAACAGAAAGGCACGGTCTCGGAATCCCCACAGCACGCTCACACAAGGTATGCCCACATTGCGGGCAGTTTCTATGTCGACGTCACTGTCACCGACATAGACGGCCTTCGTTCTGCCTACACCCAATTGTCTCATCGCTTCGATGACCGTGTCAGGGGCAGGCTTTTTCCTTATTGTTTCCCGCTCGCCGATCGCCACATGGATGTAGTCGCCGAAAAAGTGGGCGCACAGTTCCTGCGTTGCTGCATAGAACTTGTTGCTGACAACGGCCAACCGCTTTCCGCGGCGATCCAATTCGGCCAACATGGGCATGATGCCCGGATAAGGCTGCGTCGTGTCAAGACTGTGTTCCAGATAATGTGCCCGGAACATTGCGTAGACCTCCTCAAAGCGGGGATGCTCCAAGCCCCCGGGAATGGCACGTTCCATCAGCTTCTTCACACCGTTGCCCACAAAGCGGCGGACCTCTTCGACTGTCCGTTCAGGCATTCCGGCTGAGCGCAAAGCATAATTGCAACTCGCTGCGAGATCATCCAACGTGTTAAGAAGTGTACCATCAAGATCAAAAATAAATGTCTCCAAAACCAAACTTTTTTCTTATATTTACCTATCGTCTGCTGCGCTCGATCATCGTGCGCAACTTATGATTGAATTGATCAGCTTTCATCAGCTCTTCAATATTGACATGCATGCGGTAGCGCCATTGACGGAAAGCGTCGCCCGGCACGTTGATACGCTCTTCCCGAATGCCCGGGGCACGGAGCGTGGCATCCATCGACAGCCAGTCCTGAAGGCTCAACAGGCACAGCATGGACGGACAATAAAGATGGCGGGCGATGATCTCTTCAGCGAGACAAGCCGGCAGATGCTCCGGAGCCCTACCCTCTTTCTGAAGGACCGAGACGTAATAACGCTGCGTCCGGCCGGGATTCTCCTCCCACCACTGACGCAAGGTGGGCATGTCATGCGTGGACACCGTGGCCACGCTGCGAGCAGGATTGGCCTCCAAATGAGCAAATTCGGATCCGGCTGACTTCGGACAAGTCTGAACCTCAAGAGACAGGATGCGCATCGACTCCAACACGGAGGCAGATCCGGGCGACATCTCGCCTAAATCCTCTGCATACAACAGCTGCCGGCTCGTGCCGAAAAGTGCAGCCAGCAATTGGCGTGCATGGTTGGCCCAGAGCTGATTGTTCCGCTCATAAAAGAAATTGTTATAGAGCTTCATAAAAGCCTCTTTGTCAGCACTTGGCATCGTTTCGTATACAGCTGTGCGATAAGCAGCGAAACGCGGATGATACATCTCCGGTTGGTCCGGGTCTTCTATGAACATCACATTGGCGACGATCTGCAGGAGCCCATCGCGTATCCAGCGGCTGTTCTCGTCATTTTTCCCTTCAAAGTGATGCCATATCTTGACCTGCGTGTCATAGTCCGCCTTCAAGTCATAAAGTCCATAAGCCTTTTTGACCAAGCAGTTTTCACGGACAAACGCGGCATGGATGCCGAAGATGCTGTCCACGATTCCGTCATTGATAAACGGTTTGGTGAGAAACTCCTTGCGGAAAGTCAGGCCTGCATGTTCTATCTCCGACGCGCTCAAAGGAAATGACGGGATGAAATGGCCCAAATGTCCGTCAGTGACGCCGACCGGTATGGCCCATGTCCGAAAATAGCCGGCGGCATGGTCTATGCGCATGGCATCGAAGTAGGAGGCCTCATGAGTCAGTCGCGCCTGCCACCACGCGATGGCCGGTGCGGACAGTTCGCGAGCCACTGGGAATCCCCAGGTCTGACCGGATGGATGCTCCGCGTCAGGCAGCGTACCCATCTGGAGTTTGGTATCAAAGCAATCGGGATGAGCGGACACATCGACTCCACGGGCAGAAACGCCCACAGGAAGATCACCGATGAGGAAAATTCCTTTGCTCCGCGCATAGTCTGCGGCTGCCTTCAACTGGCAATGGAGATGATACTGGATATATCCTACCTTCTCCCTTGTCATCTTTTCATCGGCCACAAAGTCGGCATAAGGCTCGAGCCAGGCCTTGTTGTCTTCAAGGAAGGCTGCATAGGCCGGGGAAGAAAGCAGCTTCGGCCCGTCCTGCTCGAACAATTCGTCGACCAAAGCCATCTTTACGGTCTCCACAGCATCATAATCCATGTAGACCAGGGCATTCAGTTCGCGACGTCGCCGCTGATATATGTTTCTTCGGTCGGGATCTTTCAGTTCGCCCATCTGATCCAAATCGAGATAATGAGGATGCAGGGCAAAGGCGGAAATGACATGATAAGGGTTGGCGTCGGTCGGAAAACGGCCGGATGAAGTGTCATGGACAGGCAGCAGCTGTATCGCTCTCATACCGACTACAGATACCCAGTCGACAAAGCGTTTCAAATCTCCAAAATCGCCGACACCATAGGAATGATCAGACCGCAGGGCAAAGACAGGAACCACGACACCGGCACATCGCCAGAGCGGATCCTTCACCCGCAACTCTTCGCCATAAAGGACGAGCACCTGCCCGTCACCTACTGCAATGTCACCCGATGTCCTGTTAGCGCCTTCCTCCCATGCTTTCAGCTCGCCAGTAGCAGCATCGACAATGACATATTTATATTCGATCGCCGAGCTGACCCCATAAATGTTGACCGACAACATCCACTCCCGGTTGCCGATAGGCTGCATCTTCAGGAAGCGGGCGGGATTCCAGTCGCCCAAGGCGGGATGACTTCCGCAGAGTCCAAGGCTCTCCCCTGCCTGCAACTGCGGTGCGGAGACACGGAAAATGACCGTCCGCCGGAACAACGGTACCGCATCAAACCGGGGACGGTCGGCACGGGGATAGCCGTTCGTGACAGCATAAGCAGCAGTGTAAAGATGATAAGGCAACGGCAAGTCACGCCATCTGTCGGGAAAAAAATAATCCTTCGAACTGTCGAAGGGATAGATACGGGGATCGAGATCCCATTCCCCGCGCATCACCCGGCCGTCCTGATCTTCCACCTGATAGTGATAACAAATGGCCGAAACGGGATGCTGGCGCGACTCTATGACCGACGTTTCAAGCGTCCATAGACTCCCGTCACGCGTGTGCATCAACAGATTGTGCTCACTGCGGTGGCGGTCCACACTGAGATAAGTAATGACAACATGCAGTGATTGTCCCCACACAGTATCGTAGGATATGGTAAACCGTAATTTCATCGCTCGTGCCTATCACCTGCAAAGTTAGAAAAAAAATCGACATTTTACATCTTGAGTAATCTTATTTTTGCTATCTTTGCATGGATTTTTAGCTATTGCGACATGAAAAGAAAATCGAGAAATCGCTACTTGATAGCAGCATCCGCTTTTGCGCTTGTGATTATCGGACTGTTCTACTATTATTTTTTCAGTTCATTCTTAACCAATCCGGAAAAAACATACGTCTATATCGACCGTGACGACACGATAGACTCCGTGTTCGCCAAGGTCAGTCCGACAGCCTCAGAGCACAGTCTTCAAGGCTTCAAGACATTGGTGCGCCACAGCCAGTATGCTGATCACATCCGTACAGGGCGCTATGTGATCAAGCCCGGACAAGGTGCGTTCAGCCTGTTTAGACATCTGAAGAACGGCATGCAGACCCCGCTGGATCTTGTCATTCCATCGGTCCGAACACTCAACAATCTGGCCGGAGACCTGTCGAAAAAGTTGATGATGGACAGTACGGAGTTGATCCAGACCCTGCAGGACGAAGCTACATGCAAGAAATACGGTTATGGCAAGATGACTATTGCGTGCATGTTCATTCCCAACACATATGATATCTACTGGAATATCACGCCTGCCAAGTTGCTTGACCGTATGCAGCAGGAAAGCAAGAAATTTTGGAACGATGACCGGACAGCCAAAGCCAAGCAGCTGAAACTGTCACCCGTCCAGGTGATCACATTGGCCAGCATCGTGGACGAGGAGACCGCCAATGACGCGGAAAAGCCGATGGTGGCCGGAATGTATTATAACCGACTCAACTATCGCGATGCAGAATATCCGACAGGGATGCCCCTGCAGGCAGACCCGACGATCAAGTTTGCATGGCAGCGCTTTGAGCTGAAGCGGATCTATCACAACTTACTCTATATCGACAGCCCCTACAATACTTACAAGAATGTAGGACTGCCGCCGGGTCCGATACGCATTCCAAGCGTTGCGGGTATCGACGCCGTGCTCAATTTAGTGCATCATGACTATCTGTACATGTGTGCCAAGGAGGATTTCAGCGGCACCCACAACTTCGCCAAGACCTATGCGGAGCACCTGCAGAATGCTGCCCGATATGCCGCGGCACTCAATCAGCGCAACATCAAATAAGACATTCGTGATCAAGAGCAAAACTACGCGTAAACCAAAGGTATCATTCGGGAGCTTCTAATGATACCTTTGGCATTTAAAGAAGCATTGATTGGACCGTCCATAGGCATCTTCCACGCCGCCAATGACTATCTTACGTGACAGCGATTAATCTGTATAAACGGTCAAGCGAAAAGCTTGACAGGAGCTTACGAAATACCCGCGACTGATTTAAACCAGTTAGGTTAGTGGCATGCCCGACACACACGAATAATCCCCCGATTCATCATTCGTGAATCGAGGGATATTAAAACCACGCCGCAAACATGCTTGCAGACAGCTTTGCTATGGCTTCATTCGTCCTTGCTTGCTACACGCGGTGTTTTTTTGACGTTTTTCTTCTTACTGTTCTTTTCTCCTTGGGCGCGAAGTCGGTCACTCTCAGCCTCAACCTTAACGATCTTTGCCATCAGGCGATCAATTTCTTTGTTTTTCATATTGATCTCCTCTCCTTGGTTCTTAATCGTGGTGAGGAGGCCATTGAGTTCTTCGTTGTCGATGTCTTCAGGATAAAGATTGTTGACACGATTGATGAAGTCTCCCAAGATATTCATATAATTAGTGAACGCGTCAAATGGACTACTGTAGATGCCACGATCCAAACCGACATTGCTTGGTTTGGTCGTCATGAAACGGAAATTGTTGGATGCCTGGAGATAATCCCAATCTTGGTTGATACGCGGATCATTTGCGATGCGCACGCGGTCAGCAATCGAATAGAGCTTATTGAATGCTTCGCGCTGCATTGGATTACCTAACCAACAACTTACATCACGCTCTTCATCAACCCAAGACAGGGTGTCGGGCACATCTAAATTGCCTACACTCTTCATTTTCATGCAGATTTCCGTCGGCGTAGAGAATGTAATTCCTTTTTGTTTGGCACATACAGGAATGGCATGTAGAAACTCAAGAATGTTGCTGGACAATGGTTGAGCAATGCCCAATGCACTCAACTCCATAAAGATATTGATGATCTGCTCTTCATCGGGGAATGCTGCAATCCGATTGATATAATTGTCGGCAAACAATGGATAACCTTCCCAGTTGCTGTCGTTGAAACGTAAACAGATGTCATCACTCAGATTAATGTCACGAAGCAATAACTTCAGACGGGGAGCCAAGGAACAGTTGTAAACGTAATGAGGTGACTTCCAACCTAACACATGCTTGGCTCCTTCAGTCAGCATGCCTTTGAAGCCCATCCTGGAAGCCTGCAATCCAATGTCGTCGCTATAGATCAAAGAAGAGTTGCGCAGCACTTTTGGTGTCTGCCCAAAGTATTCTTTCATCTTCTCAACTTGTTTCTTCACGTCGGCGGCAAAGCATTCTTCATTGGCTAAAGCCGACAAGCCATGAGAATAAGGCTCTGCCAGAAACTCCACACATCCTGTATCATTGAGTTCCTGTAATTTTTCAAGAACCTGTGGAGCATGTAATTCCAACTGTTCGATGCCCACTCCGGAGAGCGAGAAAGCAACTTTGAAATACTTGTCATTCTCCTTCATCATCTGCAGAAGCATTTCCAATGCCGGCATGTAGGATCGTTCGGCTATATCGGAGATGTTCCGTTCGTTCTCATAATCATCATAATAATAATGATCTGTACCAATATCGAAAAAACGATAACGTTTCAGATGGATAATCTGATGTATTTCGAAATATAAGCAAATCGTCTTCATGTGTCTGTTACTTTTAAGTTTTATATAAATCTCTTGTTGCCGTTACCAACCCAATGTCTTGATGTATAATTCACGAATCCATGCACCGACTTTCTCCCAGGTAATCTGGTCGACTTCCTTCTTGCCTTCCTCTGACAGGTAGTTGAAAAGACTTTCGTTATGGCAGATGCTGTACATGGCGTCGGCTAATGCATGAATATCCCAATAGTCAACCTTTATACAGTTGGTCAATATCTCTGCGCAGCCACTCTGTTTGGATATGATGGTAGGCGTTCCACATTGCATGGCTTCCAACGGAGAAATGCCAAAGGGTTCACTCACTGAAGGCATTACATATACATCAGATGCCTTCAAGCATTCGTAAACTTGCTTGCCGCGCATGAATCCGGGGAAGTGGAAACGGTCAGCGATCCCCCGTTCGGCGACAAGATAGATCATCTGGTCCATCATATCACCTGATCCGGCCATGCAAAAGCGCACGTTATGCGTACGATGAAGCACCATATTGGCTGCTTCGACAAAGTATTCAGGACCTTTCTGCATGGTCAACCGACCTAAGAAAGTAACGATTTTCTCCTTGTTCCGATGATCAGGACGAGGAATATCCTGCCACTCTTGTTTTAATGGATAGACCGCATTATGGACAGTGAAGACCTTTCTCGGATCTTGGTGATACTGATTGATAACCGTCTGACGTGTCAATTCACTGACACACATTATACAATCTGCATTGTCCATTCCATCTTTCTCTATTGAGAAGACTGTTGGATTGACATGCCCTCGGCTACGGTCGAAATCGGTCGCATGAACGTGGATGCAAAGCGGTTTACCACTTACCTGCTTAGCATGAATGCCTGCAGGATAAGTCAACCAGTCGTGAGCATGAATGATGTCGAAGTCTTCGGACCTCGCAACCACGCCTGCTATAATCGAGTAATTATTGATCTCCTCATGCAAATTGCCTGGATAGCCTCCGGCAAATTCCATGCATCCGAGATCATTGACATTCATATAACTGAAATCGGAGTATATATGATCGCGGTAACGGAAATACGTTTCAGGATCCATCACATTCATGATCCTGCCTTTCACATAATCATATTCGACATTGCGCCATACAATCGGAACGCAATTCATCGCGACAATCCTGCAGGCAGATCTATCCTCATCTCCCCACGGCTTGGGCAGACAGAGAGTGATGTCAACATCTCCCTGTGCGTAAAGGCCTTGAGAAATACCGTAATTAGCAGTCGCGAGTCCGCCGTATACATGAGGAGGATACTCCCAACCAAACATCAATACTTTCATCATCAACCCTCCTTATGATATGTATATTTTTCTAACAATTCCATCGTACGCAGGATTTCGGCCACATTCATGGCAAAGGAAACTGCACCTCGGCCATGGAATGGAGGATTCCCATCAAACAGTTCTGGTATGGTCGTCACACAATGGTTAAACATTTCTTCCTCATATCCGACCATCTGACGCTCCACAAAACTGAGTCGAGAGCCCTTATAGAGCCTCAGACAGGCTTCCATATAGAATCCTCCTAACCAGGGCCAGGCCGTGCCCTGATGATAAGCGTAATCCCTTTGTGTCTGTGGGCCGACATACATTGGATTATAGCCGCCACTCTTGGGTGACAAGGAGCGCAATCCTTTCGGCGTCAGCAGCTCCCGCGTACACACATCAAGAATACTCTTCTTTTGGTCCTGTGACAAAGGCGAGTAATCAAAGGCTACGGGGAAGACCATATTAGGCCGGACGCTCCAATCAATCATATTGCCATCTACATAATCATACAAATAACCATATTCATTGAGAAAAGTATCGATAAAAGATTCTTTACACTTGGCTGCAATGGCTTCCAAGTGGGCTGCCTGGCTTGCATTACCATTTTCGGACAGCATCGATGCGACAAACTTCAATGCATTATACCAAAGTGCATTGAATTCAACGATATAGCCGGAACGTGGTACTACCGGACGCCCATTGGCCATGGAATTCATCCATGTCAATGCTTTGTCTCGGCCGCCACGCACAAAAAGTAGCCCATTCGGCTCAAGCGTCATATTCGGATGCTTGTTGGACTCTATGTACTCGACTATTTCAGCTATAAACTGGCCATAGAGCTTGAAGCATTTTTCACTACCGCACTCTTTGGCATATTGCTGCACTGCCCAAACCGCCCATAACGGGACGTCCGGTTTATCCATCTCATAGATCTTCACGCTTAGCTCATTTCCATGCATGAACTCGGTTAAGCCACGCATGGCCGTCCGCATGACCAATTCAAAATAATCGCTTTCCTCGATGGACAAAGTCAAGCCTGGCAATGCAATGAAAGTATCACGGGCCCTGCACTTGAACCACGGATATCCGGCCAAAAGATATCGATCGCCATCCTTTGTACGATTGTGAAACTGATGCGCAGCTGTTACCAGGCAATGGAAGAAGTTATCTCGTGGAACTCGACTTTCAACCTCCGCATCAAATACACGTTTCAAGCCTGTCGTCTTTATGGCAGTTGTAGATCCGGAGAAGACAACGCTTTCGCCTTTCCGGAGACTTACATCGAAGAAGCCAGGAACATAAAGATCTTCATTCGAAGCATAGCCGCGTTCCTGCTCTTTCGGATATTCGATACCACGATACCAGTCTGGTTGAAAATGGAATTCATTCTTTCGTGAGAATTGCATATACAGATCGGGGTAACCAGGATACATACATGTTTTGATACCATTCTCCACTTCAACATAGTCGCGACTTGCCGAACCATTCTCATGCGTAAACTGCCGTACACTCCTGAAAGCCAAGAAAGGACGGAAACGCAATGTCGTAGCTGCATGAGCATCTAACAGTGTGTAGCGAATAAGTATCCTGTCCTCATAGCGCTGGAAGATAACCTCCCGCTTAAGCAACACATCACCGACCCGATAGATTGTTGTCGGAACCTTGTCGCAATAGAACTCACGGATATATTTATGACCTTTTGGACTGAAGTTGTTACCCTGGTATTTATGCAGACCCAAGTTAAACTCTGCTCCATGCTGTATGACGGTAACGTCAAGAGAAGATAGTAAGACATGATTTTCATCATCAAGCTCAGGAACCGGGACAACTAAAAGGCCATGGTATTTACGTGTATTGCAATCCACAATTGTTGTACAAGAATACGCCCCTGACCGATTGGTTCGGAGAATCTCTCTTGGCAGCGATTCTTCCAGATTTGTCATCAGTGACTTTTCAAATCGTAAATAGCTCATAGGTTTTACTTAAGGTATTGATAATCTATTAATCTATTCAGACGTGCCTTGATCTTTCTGGCATCCGTCTTATTTTTCCCAAAAGTACAAAAAAACAATTTTATTCCCAAATAAATGGTCTTTTAATTTAAATAAAACTATTTTTTTTATGTTGTAGAATACAAAATTCGTCAAAAGAAATCATTATTTAGGAAATAATCATTACTTTTGCATTTATTAAGGGAAAGATTTGTATGTAATGGTTGCACAAGAAGAAAGCTTAATAGGTGACGTATACGCTCAGATTGAACAATTGTGGGGACCGTTGTCTGAACAACATCGAGAGCTACTGTTGGCTAATCTTAGAATCCGCCAATACCGGAAGAATGAAATCATTTACAAGGATTTAGAAACGCCGAAGCAAATGTATTATCTGATTCAAGGAAAGGTCAAGATTTACAAGGACGGTATCGGAGGACGCAACCAGATCATACGCGTCATCAAATCAGGTCAGTTTTTCGGTTACCGTGCTTTTTTTGCGGAAGAGGATTACAAAACAGCCGGCACTGCCCTTGAACCGACCTTCATCGCCTTGATACCAACTGAAATTGTAGTGGATCTGATGAAGACCAACAGCAATATCTGCTTTTTTTATATCAAGACGTTAGCTGCGGAATTGGGTGTTTCTGATGAAAAGATCATCAGTCTGACACAAAAACACATCCGCGGACGGCTTGCCGAAGCGCTGCTGTTTCTGAAAGACTGCTACGGAGTGGAGGAAGACGGCTCCACATTGAGTATTTACCTGAGCCGAGAAGATCTCGCAAACCTCTCCAGCATGACCACCAGCAACGCAATCAGAACTCTTTCCAGCTTCTCAAACGAGAAACTCGTCGCCATTGATGGCCGAAAAATCAAATTAATCAACGAAGAAGAGCTTCAGAAAGTCTCCAAATTAGGATGAACCGCAGCCAGGCATTCACCTTACGACAGGGAACGAATCTAAAGTTAGTGAGCGTAATATCCTTTATTGTAATCTCACCGTTACCCGTTGCGGAGAGTAGAAACGCCGGTTCAACAGCAGCAAATCGGACCACTGACAGGCAACACCTTGCTCTGTGAGAGATCAACTGCTGTCATGCTATCTGCCCCGATGGCTTTCAGGTCAATAACAGATTGATAATTGATCCTCTCTACATCGAACACGTCATTCGTGGATCCTTTTCGCGGGTTGGCTCACGCCTTGAACGGGAAATCTCACGAGATCACCTACCCTATCGGTCGTCTTTATTGATGGCGCGACGGAATTCCTGACGATGGAATCGATCTTCAGCCTTGATGATCTGCAGCACTTTTCGAGCCGGAAGCACCTGCATAAATTTTCTATGATATTTGCGTTGCAGTTCTTTCATTTGTATATCGGCTTCGTCCTGCTTGGCTATGGCTTCCTCACATGCCTTATCGTCATTGAGGTCCACGTGACGGTATCGTCCCCTTGAAGCAAATAAAACGCGTTGCTTGTTCATCATCTCGCGATACAGAGGGAAAAATGTTGACGCTTCCTGCGGAGTCAGTGCAGCTTTCATAGTGATATATTGCTCCAAGTCTGCCTGAAATTTGGCGGGATCGAATCTTGGCCGCCGATTCTGCCCAGCTACGGTCGTCGACAACAATAATGCGATGATACAAAAACTAAATCTCTGAAACATAGGCATAAATCTCCTCATTATCTATCATCGTATAATCGGCCGCCTGATCGAACACGGAATAGGCGGCAGGCTGGGAACATGCAGATGGATGAGCGTGATTGGCAGTAACATTGTCCTTCTCCCGCTCATTGAACAACACGCTCACGCTGAGTACGGCTACCCAAAAGCAGGCCGCAGCCAACAATGCAGGCCGCAGTCTATGCCATAAGCCTGACTGTATCTTGATGACACGGGCATCTGTCTCCGGCAACTTTGTCATCATCTGAGAGGTAAAGTTATCGAAATAGTGTTCTGGAACCCGGAACGGTGTCTGTTTTCCAAATCTTTGTTCAAGCTCCTTTTCTTCTTTGACCATGTTATATTTTATTTATCTATTTGACGCATGACAAGTAAAATGGTTTAATTTCAACCGACAGGTTTCTTCCGAACGATCCAATCTTTTTCACTCCCTATGTCTCAGGTACTCCGTGATCTTCTGTACGGCGAGATGATAGTTGGCCTTCAGTGCTCCTTCCGACGTCCCGAGTATCTTGCTGATCTCGCTATACTTCATCTCGTCGAAGTATCTGAGCGTGAATACGGTACGCTGTGCGTCAGGCAGACGCGCAACAGCTTCTTGCAGAAGGGCCTGTGCGCTGTCTCCGTCGAAATATTCATCAGCCATCATCCGGTTGGCGACCGACAAGTCTTCGTCTGCACTGATCCTTGCAGCCGATTTCTGCTTACGGAGGAAATCAAGCGACTCATTGATAGCAATGCTGTACAACCAAGTCGAAAACTTGGACAAACGCTGGAAGTTATCCATATTGTTCCAAGCCTTAATGAACGTGTTTTGCATCACGTCGTTCGCATCCTCATGGTTGAGCACAATATGACGGATCTTCCAATAGAGTGGTTCACTGTACCGGCGAACGATCTCTTCGAAAGCCCGCCTTCGTGTCAGCGGATCCGCCAACTGCTTCAACAGCTTGTCATCTGCACTTGCCATCAGCTATTGATATGGTGTGAGACATTGGTTAATGACACGATCGTAACCATACACGTCTTGATATTGCATCAGATGTCCTTGACGATCGCTGACGATCGTGTGATAAGTGATGAAGACAGGAACCTGCGGTGTGACCGCCACACTACCTAACAGCATGCGCCTGTTCAGCGTGTCAGGAGCCGCATCTTCCGTCTTTCCGGCATTCCGAAGGGCACCATGCCCGAGCCCAGAGACATCGGCCGTCATGGTATAACGTATCTTGTCCATCGTCATCTGATCCTTGTTTTGCAACATGAAGACGGCAAGATCGTAGGGGTTTTCAACTCTCACGCAACCATGGGAGACACCTCTGTTGTCGCGTGCGAAGAATGCCCGTGACGAGGTGTCATGCAGATAGATAGAGAATTCATTGTCAAAACGGAAGATAATCCGCCCTAAGGCATTACCTTCGCCACCCTCCTGAACAACACTGTAGTCACCGCTCAGCAGCATGGAAGGTGTCACTTCGGCTACGTCCACAACCTTTCCGGTACGCCGTTCACGCACGAAGTAACGATGCTGGTCAAAATATTGGATATTTCCGACGTGAGGGACAATGCTCTTTTGGACAATGCTTCGCGGGATGACCCATTGCGGGTTGATGTCCATACGCTTGATCCGACTGGTCAAGAGCGGTGTTTTAGTTTCTAATGCGCCACATCCTATCCGCATCATCAGATGCTCTTCACCATCATAAGCATCTAAATGAAACGAAGGGATATTGACCACCACACATTTGGAATGCAGCTCCGGCCGGTCTTTGAGGCGCCAGCGGTAACGCTCCATGTTAGCCATGATTTTCGAACGGACCATCTTCATGGAATCAGGATGATTGAGCAGGCGACTCAATCGGACATACATGGGATGACGCGGTTGGACAGAACGCAGAAAGGCGCCGATGCTGTCAACATGAATCTTACACAGGGCGGCATCGTAAACCGACTTGTCCGGAAGTTCCATATCAAGGTCAAATAATCTCACATAGTTCACCCGCACAGAATCGCTGTCACGCACATCGAGACGGTTGAAGACGGCTAAGGGATTGAGAAATCCATAACGTTGCCCCATTGAATATCGCAGATAGGCCTTCGTGAGATGATATTCCAAACGAGCCATAACCTGATTGATGCGATTAGAAGCGGTGTCAAAGTCCAACGTGCGGACATGTTTCAGATCTGCTTCAATTTCCGGAACACAGAACTTCTTGGGCGAAAACCCTATCCTGCCCACCTCTCTCAGGAAAGCCAGCAACGTGTCTGCCCTGCTGTCAATACCCTTCCGGTCAATCCAGAGGAAATCGCCTCGTGACCGATAGTAGCCCTTCGTTCGGTTGTCTGCTGTCGTTCGATCCTTGTCTTCTGCTATGATTTGATCGATGGATCGGCGAATGGCATGTGAATTCAACGCAAATGCCGACGAGTCTATATAGCGATAGTCACCCAAAAGAAGATGTCTGTTGGGATTACCGATTCTTTCTTGGCATGACGTAAATACTCCTGCCATGAGAAAGAAAAAAAATAAAAGCCGTGGAAATTTCAAAAGATCTTATCTGATGGATATCTTGCGGACCACCTTTCCTACCTTTATTATATAGCAACCTTTAGGCAGATTCAAGTCTATACGCCTGTCAGGATCCTCTATTTTGACACTCATTATCCTGACGCCTGCTACGTTATACACCTGCAGAACCTCGCCCGCAGCTCCTGTTATATGCAGGGTCGACTCTGAAACAGTCACGGTAATCGTATAAGCTTCTATGCTTGCCGCCTCACTGCTATATTCGGCCCGAAGCTGAATCGGCACTCCTAAGAGCAAGACTGCAACAAATGCCACAGCAAGTATATTTCCTTTCATACGCGTATTTCTAATGTATCATTACAAAGGTAACTTTATTATTTGACAATGAAAAACTTGTGTATGAAAATGACATCGCATTTAAAATTATTTAACTAAATATCTACAATAAGTCCTTCCTTTGCCAACAAGCTTTCCGGAAACAACTGCTGTGCTTCTCGCAGGATTTCATTTTCATTGTCGTAACGCGCACTGTAGTGGCCCAGCAACAGCCGCCCCGCATGTGCATCACGGGCCACGGCAGCCGCCTCGGCGGCCGTACTGTGATAGTACATACGCGCCCTGTCGGCGTGATCGTTCGTGTAGGTTGACTCGTGATAGAGCAAAGACACATTGTGAACGAGTTCGTGCAGGCCAGGGAGGTATCGGGTGTCGCTGCAATAAGCATACGAACGCGGCGGCATGGCAGCTGTGACAAGCCGACTGTTGGCAATCATGTCGCCTTCCGGAGTCACCCAGTCGGCTCCCAACTTGATGTTATTGATCTGGCTGACCGGAATCCGATAATAGTCGATCATGTCACGAAGTATGTGCGGGAGAGTCGGCTTCTCCCGGAAGAGGAACCCGCAGCAGGCGATGCGGTGATCCAACGGGATCGTCTCTACGCTCACACTTTTGTCCTCATAGATCACACGGCTGACGGTGGTGTCGATGGCATGGAACACGACTTCAAACTCCAGCCCCCGGCAGAACATGTCCAACTGCATCTGCAGCATCGGTTCCAGCGCCTCATCGGCATAGACATGCAGGGGAGCCGTACGTCCGAGCATACCGAAAGTGGAAATCATGCCGATCAGTCCGAAACAATGATCGCCATGGAGATGGGAGATGAAGACGGCACAGATCTTCGTAAAGCGCAGATGACTGCGCCGCAGTTGGATCTGCGTTCCTTCTCCGCAGTCGATCATGAAAAACTTTCCACGAATCTCAACGACCTGAGATGAGGGAAAGTGCTTTAAGGTGGGCAAGGCACTTCCACATCCTAATATATGTATTCTGAAAGGCTCCATCGCCGCGTCTGCTCTTAAAGATAAATTATAGGACGATCAGATCATTTCACCCGCTTAAAGGCGAAGATGCCGGTCTTGTTCTCAAGATAGAGGCTATCAGCGCCCAATCCGTCAATCATGAACGTATCCTTGTTGAGCAATAGGTTGCCGTTGAGGATCTTCCAACTGGTCCACGGACGGGTTTCAGCCTTCACGTTCGACCTTACGACACCGCCTTCCTCGATGTCAAAGTTCTTGTCAATGCTGGTCCATTTGCCAAGTAGCGTGGTCAGATTGATGATTTTGGTCGCAATGAGTTCTCCATCCACCTTACACGCGGTAACAGCCATGCGGTCGCCGACCAAGAGTCCGCCCAGTACGACCGGATCCATATCGGCTTCACCGTCTGCAATCATGTAGCTCAGGGTGTCTCCGGCATCAGTGACAAGTTCGAGTGTATGCATTGCCGTTCCTTCTCCGCAGATGCCATAAGCAGTGCTGTCAGCTTCCGAATCCTCGGTCAGTATACTGTCTGTATCGGTCACTTTCTCTTGGGTCTTGTTATTCTTGCACCCCACGATAGTGACGATCGCAAGGATGAAAACAAAGAATAATAATAATCTTCTCATAGCCATGTAATGTATTTCGTTATGATATATGTCTCCCGTTTGCCGGTTCCGACCACTGGCGGGATCTGATTCAACCGTTGTCGATTTCCTTTCTTTTGGCCTCATTCCACAATTGATCCATTTCCTCAAGGGTCATTTCCTTTAGGCTTCTGCCCATTTCCTGCGCCCGCTGTTCTATATAAGTGAACCGTGAGATAAACTTCTGGTTGGTGTACTCTAAGGCATTGTCGGGATTGAGGTGATAGAGTCGGGCTGCATTGATGACACTGAAGAGGAAGTCGCCCAATTCCCGGGTCGACTGCTCCTGGTTTTCGTTCCGCAGTTCGGTTTCCAATTCGCCGAGTTCCTCACGCACCTTTCCCCACACATGTTCCTTTTCTTTCCAGTCGAAGCCGACATTCCTCGCCTTGTCCTGAATGCGGTAGGCCTTGATCATTGACGGCAAGGCTTCCGGAACTCCTGAGAGCACCGTGCGGTTGCCGTCCCTTTCTCGCTGCTTGATCTGCTCCCAGGTCTGCTCGACAGCAGAAGCCGTCGTGGGCCGCTCGGCCGGATCAGACTGCAGCTTCTGATCAGAGCGGTAGATGACTTGCCCGTCCGCATTCAGTTCCATCTCCTCATTGCTGACAGAGAAGGGCTCGTTTTCGATGGCCCAGTCGCCTTCCTGCTGCCGCCAATTGATGAAGGGGTGGCGGAACATGAGCTTGTCAGCCTGCATGTTGCACACGTCGGCGATATCAAAGTCTTCGTTCTCAAGACCGATCAGACTGTAGAAGATCACATGCTCCAGCACATCGCCGAGTTCCTTGCAGATGTTTTTCGAATCGTTGTGCATGAGCGCGTCACACAGCTCATATACTTCTTCTATCGTATTGGGGCGCAGACTCTCATTCGTCTGTTTCCTGTCCCACGGACATTCCTTTCTCAATCTGTGCTGAACATCCAGCAACCGACCGAATGCAGCCAACTTTTCCTCCCTTGTATGTTTCTGTTTCATAACGCAAAGATAATGTTTTATTTTCAAAGCAAAAAGCGTTCGTCAAAATAAGCGCAATTTTATCAGATATATTATTTCAACGTCCCCCTACCCCATCCGTACCCTATGGCTTCCGTAGAGCTATCATATCGACGCCCGAGAACTATCTTCCGGTCGGCCCGGAGGATAGCTTTGGACGGCCCGGAGAATAGCTCTGGCAACGCATTGATTATCATCAGGTTAAAAGTCATACAACAAATCGATGGTCTGCAGGAAGTTTCCCGCCTCGTCTATCCGCTCTTCACACATAGGATGAGCCATCCGCAGACAACAGAAAACGACAAAGGCCCACATCGCCCACGTATCGGGCAATATGAGCCTTTGTTATCTGATCGGCACGGACCGAACCGTTGTCTCCGAACGGGACGACCTGTCAGTCCGTCAACAATTTATGCGGTAACGCGCTCTAACCATTTCACCATGCCGAGCATCACGCCCATCGAGATGAGACATACGATGAGGAACACGCTCCAGCACTGCCACAACGGCATCTTGTTATACATCAACGGACCGATCCAAATCAGCAGGTTGCCCACCGCAGTTGCACCGAGCCACAACCCCTGGCACACGCCTTGCAGATGCTTCGGAGCCACCTTGGAGACGAAACTCAGCCCGAGTGGCGAGATGAAAAGTTCGGCCACCGTCAGGAAGAAATAAGTCACAATGAGCACCCACGGGCCAGCCTTCAGAGCCTCCTTGGCCGTCACGTCCATAGCCTTGAACTCTTCGCCTGACGGATAACCATTCAAATAGGAATAGATAACAAGGAAGAGGTAAGCCATTCCGGCAATGAACATACCGTAAGCGATCTTCTTCGGGGTTGAGATAGCATGCCCGGCACTGGTCAACCGGGAGAATATCCACATGATGATCGGCGTGAGTACTATCACGAAGAACGGATTGACAGCCTGCCAGATCTCCGGTGCAATCGAGTCTGTCTTCACAAAGTCACGGGCAAAAACGGACAGCGACTGGCCGTTCTGATGGAATGAGAACCAGAAGAAGATGGCAATGCCGAGCACGGCAAACAGAGCATACATGCGCTGCTTGATTTCTTTGGCCATGGCCACTTTCTCCTCTGCCGTATATTCTACAGCTTCCGCAGCTTCTTTCTTCGCCGGTGTGGGGAACTGTTTCTTGTACAGAATGAAAATGGTCAAAGAAATCAGCATGGCCACGACGGATGCGATGAATGAATAATGAACACCGGTGTTGAAGGCCTCTAAATAGTTCGTGCAGGCAGCCGTCATATCGCTGACGTTGCCGCCGACATCGGTCATGAGCTTCGTAAGGTTGGCCGACTCCTCGCCCGTCATCGAGGAACCGCCGATAAACTTATGGCAGAGCGCAGGGAGCTCGGCATTGTAGAGCAGCCCCTTGGTACCCAGCCACCACTGACGGAGATAAGGCGCGATAAACGGAGCGACCAAACCGCCGATATTTATGAATACATAGAAGATCTGAAAGCCACTGTCACGCTTGCCCTGAACGGCCTTCTGTGCCTCGGGGCCCTTCTGTGCGGCCTCTGCTTCCAAGTTGTCATACATCTGTCCGACAATGGCTTGCAGGTTGCCTTTGAACAGTCCGTTACCGAATGCGATCAACAACAAGGCACCGCAAGTGAAAGGTAACAACCAGCCGATGTTGCCCGCAGTCGACATGATGGGGAACGAGAGTAGCACATAGCCTGACGCCATGACAATCAGTCCGGCCATGATCGTGCCTTTGTAATTCTGGGTGCGGTCAGCAATGATACCGCCAACGAGACTAAGCACATAGATCAGTGCATAGAAAACAGAATAGATAATACCACTGGTCTCATCGCTCAATCCAAACTTAGAGCAAAGGAAAAGCAACAAGACCGCATTCATAATGTAATACCCGAAGCGCTCTCCCATGTTGCTGAGAGCGGCAGGTATCAGACCTTTAGGATGATTTTTTAACATAATATATTAGATTAAAATTAATAAAGAGTTTCATTGTCGACAAAGTGAGACATGTTTCCGAGTCTGAATGTTCGTAAGGCTTGCTACCGTTTCTTTTTCGTCTTGACGATATCAAAGAGGTAGGTGCCCTTGACAACGATGTTGTTGAAACGGCTCGCACCAAAGTAGTCGCGCTTCGAATCACCGTATATATTGCCGAGGCCATAATAGTATCTGGCCTCTAAAAGCAGATGCCCTGCCCCCGGCAAGGAATATTCGGCTCCGAGGCCTGCCGCGATTCCGTAGTCCAACTTCTTCTCCACCGGCATTGACTCCTGTGCGACGATCGAGTTGGCACGGTCGGTCAAGTTGCGCGTTGCCGGATCGTAGCTCATTGAAGTGGATTCGCTGATATAGTAACCGAACTGCGGTCCAGCTTGGAAAAAGAACTGCATCCCTTTATACTCTTTACCCCAGGCAAGATGTGCAAAGACAGGAACTTGGACGTAAGAGATCGTCCGGCTGTAGGTCTCGGCAGCATTCGTCACGCTGTTGATCACGGGCTGGTCGCGTGCATCAAGTATATCTTGCGTCCATCCGATCTGTGCATAGTTAAGTTCTGCATAGATGGAGCAGATCGATTTGAAGTATTTCTCGCAGACATATCTGACAGACAGACCGCCCGTAAGGCCGCCATGCTGCTTCTGGACCACCTTCGGCTGGAAACTGATGGTGCTCATGACATAGCCGGCATTGACACCTACCGACAGATCATTACGATGCTCGCCCACCTGGGCGTAAGCTGTCGTCGATAAAAGCGTGAAAGCCGTCAGAAACAAAAGTATCGGTAATTTAGCCTTGATCATTGGTCTTCGAAACTGCTTAATAAGAAATAGACTCGATGCGCTGGTCGGGCGTATAATGAATCAACATGAAATTCGCGTTCTGCATACCCTTTACAAGTCGCTTGAAATGCAACGGGGTCTGCAAGGCACGATAGGTGTTCTGTTCACGCGTCCCGTTGAACCCATCCCCATAACGGTGATACCCTCTCACGAAAAACTGTGTCTGATCATAGCCGGTGATGGCGAAACGAGGAAGCGCATGCTGCATCTCGCTGCCGAACCACTTATAATAGCTCCGTTCCAAACTCTGTGTTTTAGGATCGAGCGGATTGTAATAGAAAGTCGAGGGTATACAAGCATTGTATTTAAAGAAATGCTCCAGACAATTCCGAGTGTACATCAGCCACTCCGTATAGCCAAACAAGCTGACTTTAACATCGTGATTTACCGTTGTCAGACCATCAATCTTCGCCAACGCCACCTTCAGTTCCGGCGATCTTCCGGTGTTCAAGATCACGACATTAGGCATCGTCCGGCTGAATGACTTGGCAAAACTGGCTTCAGAAGACTTCAGGTTCGTGATGTTGTATTTGATACCCTTCTGATCCAAGACCTTGCGCAAGCCAAAAGTAAAAATTCCTTTTCGGCTGGTCGAATCATTGCAGTCGATGAAAACGGGATGGTATCCGGGAAATCGACTGACGAAGGCCGATATCGCGTCATTGGTGAGATCGGAGTCATCCTGATATACTTGGAAGACTTGAGGGTTCCTCACCACCTCGTCACCATTGATCGAGAATGGAATGATCAGCTTGATTCCGTTTCTGCTGCAGAAATCTGCCAACGGCTTTACCTGGTGCGTATAAAGTGGGCCAAAAATGAGATTGCGGTCCTTGGCACTTTGGTCCAACAGGGTCTGACGGATGTCGGCATCGATCGGAACATTCCATGCGCGGATCTCTGTAGAAATGCCTTGACGCTTCAGACTGTCGCAGGCGAGCAGCAATCCACGGTAATACTCGACCATGCGGCGGCCGTCTCCGTCGACGTCGTGCAATGGGAGCATGACTCCGATCTTCACAGTCGATGACCTGGCAGCCTCTTTCTTCTCCGTCTTGGCTGGCACAACGGGGGCCGACACCGTTTTTGCATGAGGGATAAAGATCGTAGCACCTTTCTTCAGTTCATATCCCTCAGCCTTCATCTCCGGGTTTGCATCAAGCAGATCCTGCAAGGATATCGAATACTTTTTGGCGATGCCGAAAAGCGTGTCCTTCTTTTTGACCTCATAAACGTCCTGCCATTGGTTGATCTGAGCCTTCATTTGGGAGGGCAAGGCTAAGAAGACGGAAAGCAAGAAGTATATAAACAGATGTTTCATTCAATGCAGTTTAATGATTCCAATTGCAAATTTACAAAAAAATCTGTAATCCTTAATTTCTAATCCCTAATCTTTTCGTATCTTTGCAATAATATAGGAGTCTGCAATGAATTTTAAGTATCTTATCTCTATAATCGGCACCTTAATATTAGGGACAGTCTTTCTTTATGCCCAGGATTTTCCCTCTATCAGCCCCAAGGCGCACCTTCGGGACGCTGGCAGACAGGAAGGGGATGTCTTTCCGGCAAGTTCTTTCGTCGGTTCGGCACCCGTCAGCGGAGTTTTCACCGCCAATCCGGCAAACGCAGAAGGCTGGATCGCAAACTACGAATGGCGCTTTTATACGGATGCAGATGAAGAGTCACCGTATCTTGTAAGATACGAACAGGACACGCAGTTCACCTTTACGAAAGCCGGAAACCATCGCATCGTCTGCTATGCCACTTTCACCCGCGGATCGGAAAAGATCACTTTCACGAAAGAATACTGGGACGAAGCGGGAGCCATTACTGTCACCATTTCGGAAAGCAAACTTGAAATGCCGAACGCATTCTCTCCGAACGGCGACGGGATCAACGACATCTACAGAGCCAAGAGCGGTTATCAGTCGATAACAGAATTCAATGCGTACATCTATAACCGATGGGGACAGAAGCTTTACGAATGGCATGATCCGGCCGGAGGATGGGACGGAACTTACAAAGGAAAAGAGGTTCCTCAGGGCGTCTACTTCTGTCTGGTGAAGGCAAAAGGTGCTGACGGCCGCGACTTCAACATCAGGAAGGATGTCAATCTGCTGAGGGGATACACGGAAGAGAAGCAATGAGTTACCTTCATTCCCACATGGAGCAAGTAACAAGAACTAAAAGAACAATGAAAGAAAACGACATACTGACAAATGCCAGCAGCAGTTCGGGGCAGGTGCATACGTTCGGAAGCGAAGACGAAGGCACGACGAACAGACAGCAGACAAACACAGAAAGAATCCAGGAGGGCGCTTCATCCATTCAGGTTTGGGGTGCCCGCGTTCACAACCTGAAGAATGTGGACGTGCTGATCCCACGCAATTCACTCACCGTCATCACCGGATTGTCCGGCTCGGGCAAGTCTTCATTGGCCTTTGACACGATCTTTGCCGAAGGCCAAAGGCGATATATTGAGACCTTTTCTGCCTATGCGCGCAACTTTCTCGGTAATATGCAACGGCCGGATGTGGACAAGATCACCGGCTTAAGCCCCGTGATCAGCATCGAGCAGAAGACTACGAACAAGAATCCACGCTCAACGGTCGGCACGACAACGGAGATCTATGACTATCTTCGATTGCTTTATGCCCGTGCGGGAACCGCCTTCAGCTATCTCTCCGGGGAGCGGATGGTCAAGTACACGGAAGAGAAGGTGCTCGAGATGATCATGACCGACTATGCCGGAAAACGCATCTACATCCTCGCCCCGCTTGTCAGACAGCGCAAGGGGCACTACCGCGAACTGTTTGAAAGTATGCGCCGGAAGGGCTATCTCTACATCCGGATTGACGGAGAGGTGAAAGAAATCGTCCGTGGAATGAAGGTTGACCGTTACAAGAATCATAACATTGAGGTCGTGATTGACAAGTTGGAGGTTCAGGAGAAGGACAACGAGCGACTGAAAAAAAGCGTCCAGATCGCCATGAAGCAAGGTGACGGCGTGCTGATGATCATGGATGCTGACCAGTCTGAGGTCAGAAACTTCTCCAAAAGGCTGATGGATCCGGTGACGGGCATATCTTACGGCGAGCCTGCCCCCAACATCTTCTCCTTCAACTCGCCCGAGGGAGCCTGTCCGCACTGTAAAGGTCTCGGGATCGTTAACGAAATTGACTTGAAGAAAGTCATCCCGGATGACAAGCTGAGCATCCACAACGGTGCGATCATTCCATTGGGCAAGTACAAGAACCAGATGATATTCTGGCAGATAGACGCCATCCTCCACCGCTACGAATGTAACCTCAAGACGCCGGTGAAAGACATTCCACAGGAGGCCATGGATGAGATTCTCTACGGATCATTGGAAAATGTGCGGATCTCAAAGGACGTTGTCCACACCACTTCCGATTATTTCGTCACCTTTGACGGCATCATCAAATATCTACGCAACGTGATGGAGAACGATGACAGTGCGTCCGGGCAGAAATGGTCAGAGCAGTTTCTGGCTATGAAAGAATGTCCCGAATGTCACGGCCAGCGCCTCAAGCGCGAGTCATTGTCCTACAAGATCTGGGACAAAAACATCTCCGAGGTGGCCAATCTCGACATTGCAGACCTGCGTGACTGGCTCGATCATGTGGAAGAACACCTGGAAACGACCCAGCAGAAGATTGCCAAGGAAATCGTAAAGGAACTCCGCTCGCGCGTCAGCTTCCTCCTCGACGTGGGACTCGACTATCTGACGCTCAACCGACAGTCGGCATCCCTCTCAGGCGGAGAGAGCCAACGGATCCGTTTGGCTACCCAGATCGGGTCCCAGTTAGTCAATGTGCTCTATATACTTGACGAACCCAGCATCGGCTTGCACCAACGGGACAACGAACGGCTGATCCATTCGCTCAAGCAACTCCGCGACCTCGGCAACACCGTCATCGTCGTCGAGCACGACAAGGACATGATGCTGAATGCCGACTATATCGTGGATATCGGGCCGAAAGCCGGTCGCAAGGGCGGCGAGGTCGTGTTCCAGGGGACACCGGAGGAAATGCTTCGACAGCAGACGCTCACCGCCCAGTATCTGAACGGCATCCAGGAGATCGCCCTGCCCGACCGACGTCGCAAGGGCAACGGCAAGCAGATCGTGCTCCACGGATGCCGCGGCAACAATCTGAAAGATATCGACGTGGCGTTCCCACTGGGCGAGCTGATCGTCGTAACGGGTGTGAGCGGTTCTGGTAAATCGACCCTCATTAACGAGACACTGCAGCCCATCCTCTCCCATAAGTTCTACCGATCGCTGAAAAAGCCAATGCCTTACAGCACGATAGAAGGCATGGAGTACATCGACAAGGTCGTGAACGTGGACCAGACGCCCATCGGGCGCACGCCGCGCTCCAACCCTGCCACCTATACGGGTATCTTCGGCGACATCCGCAGTCTGTTTGTCAACCTGCCGGAAGCCAAAATCCGCGGCTACAAACCGGGGCGTTTCTCCTTCAATGTGAAGGGCGGAAGATGTGAGACCTGCGGCGGCAACGGTTACAAGACGATCGAAATGAACTTCCTGCCCGACGTGATGGTGCCTTGCGAAGTGTGTCATGGCAAACGTTACAACCGAGAAACGCTGGAGGTAAGGTTTAAGGGAAAGTCGATCGCAGACGTGCTCGACATGACGATCAACCAGGCTGTGGAGTTCTTTGAGAATGTTCCCCAGATCCTGCCCAAGATCAAGACGCTGCAGGATGTGGGCTTGGGATATATCAAACTGGGACAGAGTTCGACCACCTTGTCAGGCGGCGAGTCGCAGCGCGTGAAACTTGCGACAGAGCTGAGCAAACGTGATACGGGCAAGACGCTCTACATTCTTGACGAACCGACGACCGGTCTCCACTTTGAGGACATCCGCATTCTGATGGACGTTTTGGAAAAGCTCGTCGAGCGCGGCAACACGGTGATTATCATTGAGCATAATCTCGATGTGATCAAATTAGCCGACTACATCATCGATATGGGTCCTGAAGGCGGCAGGAACGGCGGTACCGTATTGGCGACGGGCACACCAGAACAGGTCGCGAAGAGCAAGTCGGGCTACACGCCAAGGTTCCTCAAACAGGAACTTGCAGCCTCCAAATAATCCACTCTTTTGCTCCCCGTTTCAGAGAGGATCAGTGCGGCTTCGCCAAAGCTATGCTCCGGGCCGTCGAAAGCATAGCTTTGGGCGGCCCAAAGCATACATATGGGCGGCCCAAAGGATAGCTCTGCGCGGACCAGAAAACCGGCATTGGACAAGCATTCGATAAACGCCTGTAAATGAAACCGTTGCGCCATCATCACGAAATTGCCGGAACACACGCTAAATAATAAGCCCGGTCACCTGCTTGTACAGATGGCCGGGCTTGTCATATAGCGGCTACAGGATGAATGCTACATCGCCGAAGCAGTGGCGATCCATTCATAGACAGCCGAGACGACACCGAAGAGGAAAATACCCGTCGTACATAAGGCGAGGGCTAACTTCGTACTCAGACTTGACTCGAAGGTCGGTAGCGGATGCTCGTTGGGCTTAATGTACATGGCCTTGACTATCAGCAGATAGTAGTAAAGACTGATTACCGTATTGAGCAAGGCGATGAAAAGCACTGCGTATGCCCAGGCGCCGACCGTCGTTGAGATTTCAGCATGCTGGACAGCAGCCATAAAGACGAAGAACTTGGAGAACATGCCAGCGAAAGGCGGTATGCCTCCGAGCGAGAACAATGCCAAGGTCATCAGGAAGGCCAACCGCGGGTTGGTCTTGTAGAGACCGTTATAGCTATCGATATCAACGGTGCCGTCATTGTGCTCCTCCACTGCGCTGATAATGGCAAAGATGCTCATATTAGCCACCACATAGATCAACACATAAAAACTGAGGGCTGTGGTGCTCATGGCAGAATTTCCCACGATCGCCAATACGATGTAACCGGCCTGCGAAATGGAACTGAAAGCCATGAAGCGCTTCAGGTCTGTCTGCCGAATTGCGAAGAGGTTGGCCACAGTGATGGAAAGAACAATGACGATATAGAGCATATACTGCCAATATTCTGTCATCGAGACAAACACTTTCATCAGAATGGTGCAGAGTGCGAAAGCAGCCGCTCCCTTGGAGACAACGCTCAGATAACCGGTCACCGTGGTCGGTGCGCCCTGGTAAGAATCAGCAGTCCAGAAGTGGAACGGAACAAGACTGATCTTGAAACCTAAGCCGCTGAAGAAGAATACCATACCGATGATGGTCATGGGAGTGGCAGACAGCTTGGCTGCCATGTCGTCGAAGTAGAGCGTTCCGGTCATTGCATAGAGGAAGCTGATGCCATAGAGCATGACGCCGCTTGAGAAGGTGGCCGTCAGAATGAACTTGGCGCCGGCTTCGGCCGAATGATGTCTGTATTTGTCCAAAGCCACCAAGCAGGCCATGGGCACAGATGCCATCTCAAGACCTAAGAAAAACAGGAGGAAGTGGTTTGCACTGATCATCATGTTCATACCCAACAAGGTCGACAGCGTGAGCATGTAGAACTCACCCTCCTTGAACGAAGTGTCCGGACGTTGCATCCATTCACGGCTTTGGATAAGCACGATCAGCGTTCCGAAAGCCAGAATGCTCTTGATGACCCCAACTGCAGAGTTGGTCATATACATGCCTCCAAAACTTTGGGCAGCTTCGGTCGGCCCTATGTTGATGATCAGATGGGCGGCCATGAGGACGCATACCATCGGATTGAACCAACCGCGCGTGTTGGCCTCCCCGGGCTTCTGCGCCGTCAAGAAGTCTGCAATGAAAACGATAACCAGCAAGGCCATGAGCGTGACCTCCGGTATCATGTTTAAGAACTGACTATAATCAATATTCATTGTTTGAGTTTCCTTTAATCGTTAGACATTACAGTGTGGCAACAGTAGCAAAGTGGCTGATGTGGTCAATGACCGGACCGACAGCCTCATAGATAACATCCTGTGCCCAGAAAGGTGCAAGACCCAAGCCAGCCACACAGAAGATCAGGCCGGCAACAGCCAGACGCTCATCCCAAGTGGCATCTTTCAGCTTCAGAAATTCGGGATTGGGAACCTTCTGATAAAGGATCTTTCCACATACGCGCAGGATGTAGACGGCTGTCACAACGATGGAGGTGCAGGCGAGAATCGTGGCAACCCGATGGAAAGTGTCAGCATTCTCAAAGGCACCGACAAAGATGGACATCTCGGCAACGAAGCCTGAGAAGCCCGGCAGACCCAGGTTGGCGAGACCGGCTATCATATAAGCAACACCCAAGAAGGGAACAACCTTCATCAAGCCACCCAAGTAGCGGACGTCGCGCGTGCCGGCACGGTGATAGATCATACCGATCACCGCAAAGAAGAGAGCAGTCATCAGACCGTGTGAGAGCATCTGGAGGATGGCTCCGGTGATCGCAGTCTGGGTCATCATCAGCAGTGCGAAAAGCACCATGCCGCAGTGGGAAACTGACGAATAGGCATTGATATACTTGAGGTCAGTCTGCACACAGGCAGAGAGCGCACCATAAACGACAGAGATGGTCGTCAGCACCAAGAAGACCGGAGCCCAGGTATCGAGGGCCGCGGGCATCAGATACATGGCGATACGGAAGCAGCCATAGCCTCCTAACTTCATCAACACGCCGGCATGGAGCATCGAAACGGCTGTCGGGGCCGAAGCGTGACCGTCGGGGCTCCATGTATGGAACGGGAACAAGGCACCCAGAACGCCGAATCCGATGAAGACAAACGGGAAGAAGACATTCTGAACATGTTCAGGGATGTTGGCCATAGCGGCAATCTCGTTGACATCCATGGTCGTGGCGCCACTATAGAAATAGATGGCCAGGATACCAAGTATCAACAGCGCGGAACCGCCCATCAGCATCAGGGTCAGCTTCATGGCCGAATACTCCTTGGGGCCTGTACCCCACACGCCGATCAGCAGATACATCGGGATGAGGGCTACCTCGTAGAACATGAACATGGTAAACATATCGGTGGAGATGAAGAATCCGAACACACCGATACTCAACAGGGTGAACCAGAGGAAATACTCCTTATGCTGCGGCATGGCTTGCCAACTGGCAAAAGTACCCGTAAAGACAATGATTCCGGATAGCAACAACATCACAACGGATATACCATCGACACCTACACTATAGGCGATATTCAACGGTTTGAACCATGGGATGCTATAGGTGAACAACATCGGTTCCGTGTGACCTGCATGACGCAAACCGACGAAAGATATGGTCAACCAAATGGACAAAAGCAGTATGGCACTGGCACCTGCAACCATCACACCGCGAACCTGATTGTGGGTACGTGCCAACCAAAGGCCTACCAACATCAGGGCGGGAATTACGACGAATAATGTTAATATACTCATTTTACTATTATTTCAATTAAAGGATGCAAAGTAAAACCAAGGTTAAAGCCACACTACCCGTCAGGAACCACACGGCATATTGACGGACGTCTCCACTCTGCCAAGGACGGATGGTTTCACCGGCAGTCTGTGTGCCCCAAGCCATGAAGTTCATTGTTCCGTCAACGACGTGGCGATCAAACCACGCTATCGGCTTAGAGAAGAGATTGAACACAATCTGATGGGTAAAGAACTGCCAAGCATCGTCGATGTAGAAACGATTCAACGCCGCACGATGCAGACGTGGAAGCCGCTTGGCTAACATGTCAGCTACCGGAGTCTGCTTGGGCGCATACATAAACATAGCAAGCGCGATGCCGATGACTCCGGCTGCAATACTCGTCCCTGCCACGCTCCAATCGATGTGGATGTCATAGCTGAGACCGGTGGCCGACACGAAATGGCCGAAAGGAATCATACCGGCAAAGACGGAGATCACAGCGAGGAACACCAATGGTCCCCACATCACCGCCGGAACTTCCTGCGGGCGACGACGATGCTCCGGATCGAGTTCGTAATAGCTCTGTCCCAAGAAGATCACACAGAACAGACGGGTCATATAGAACGCGGTCATACCGGCAACAATGGTCATGAACCAACCCATGAAAGGCGAGAACTGGAAGCAGGCTACGATAATTTCATCCTTGGAGAAGAACCCTGCAAACGGCGGAATACCGCTGATTGCGAGGACTCCGATGGCAAAGCAGGCACAGGTGATCGGCATATACCGCCATAATCCACCCATGTATTCCTTGAAATTGCTGCCAATAATGACGATGATGGCACCAGAACACAGGAAAAGCAAAGCCTTGAACATGGCATGGGTGAAGAGATGAAACATGGCTGCCATATAGCCCAAACCACCCTCATGGTTATCTAAGGCGAAACAGACACCGAGTGCCACCAACATATAGCCGATCTGCGAAATGGTCGAGAAGGCAAGGCCTCTCTTGATGTCACGCTGGCAGCAAGCAACGGCTGCAGCATAGAAAGCAGTGAACGCCGCGATATAGGCAATCCAGTGAAGTTGCTCTACAGCGCCGAACTTAATATAGATAGGGAAGAGCGAAGCGACCTGATAGACACCTGCAACAACCATTGTTGCAGCATGAATGAGTGCCGACACTGGAGTCGGACCTTCCATGGCATCGGGCAGCCAGATATGCAAGGGGAACATCGACGACTTACCGGCACCACCGATGAACATCAAGAATAAAGCTGTCGGGATGACCCACGCAGCACCAGCTAAATGTGCATTGAGCTCCTGGTCGGCTGTCAGGTCGTAATTGAACGTACCGACATAGAAGCTGTAGAACAGAATACCGATCAGGAAAAACAAGTCGGCAAAACGGGTGACGATAAATGCTTTCTTGGACGCATGCACGGCCGCATGCTTCGGATAGTAGAATCCAATCAGCAGATAAGAGCACACTCCCACCAACTCCCAGAAAAGATACATCTGGAAGATGTTGGTAGCAACGACGAGCCCCAACATGGACATCGTGAAGAGAGAGAGATAAGCGTAAAAACGCTGGAATCCTTTCTCGTATCCCTCCTTGTGATAATGCTCGTCACGTTCGGCCATATAGCCGAGCGAGTAAATATGCACCATAAAGCTGACTGTCGTGATGACGATCAGCATCATGACACTGATCGGCGTGAGACGGAACCCGATATTGAACGTCAAGAGGTCCGAGAACTTCAGCCACGAGAAATTGAACACCGTCACCGTAGGATAAAGACCTGTTGCAGCATCACGGCCTATTGCAAAGAAATAGGTATAAGCTGTATAAAGTGACAGCGCAAACAGAAGCCCCAGAACGGATGTTCCAATGGTAAAGGCTACCTTCTCTTTCATCTTCATGCCCACGAGTCCCAAGACGAGGAAACTCAGGAAAGGCAGAAGAAGTATTAAAAATGAATAACTATATTCCATTGTCCTTTAGAATTTCAAGTTTTCGATGCTGTTCACCTGATCACTGTGATAATTGCGGTAAACATTGATAATTATTGCCAAAGCCACAGCAGTCTCAGCCGCACTCACTCCGATGGAAAAGAGCGTAAAGAAGAATCCCTCCAATTGTTCGGGGTAAAGCAACTTATTGAATGCGGCAAAATTCAGATCAACCGCATTGAGCACCAACTCTATGGAAATAAGCATGGCGATCAGATTGCGCCGAGTGACAAAACCAAATACACCGATAAAAAACAACAGTGCACTAAGAACGAAATAGCACACGACTGATGTTGATAATGTGATCATTTATCATTCTCCTTTCTGGCGATCATGATACCACCGATTATACATGCAAACAGGAATACTGAAATAAACTCGAAGGGAAGCACATAGCCATATTTCTCTGAACCGACAATGGCTTCACCGATCTTTTGTACAGACAACTCGCTGACAGGCGTGTCGTCTAAAGCACAGTTGATCAGCGCATTCTTGAAGAACACAAATAACACCGTGACCAGGCCGAACAACGCTACAAGAAGACCGTTAAATACACGAATGCCTTTGAAACGCTCAGTCAGGTTCTGCAATGTGCGCTTACTTGTAAGACTGATTGCGAAAATATACATCATCGTAACGCCGCCAGCGTAAACGCTGATCTGGGCAGTGCCGAGGAAAGTATAACCTAATATAAAATACAGACCGGCGATACCAAAAAGCACAAACAGCAAAAATGTCGCTGCACGCATGATACTCTTGGTTTTCACGGACATGAAGGCTGAACCGAGGATGACAACAGCCAGAATACAAAACATGATTTCTTTTGCCATAATGATACCCTCCCTATTTAGTCTTCGTATTAAACTTGCCGATCGTCAAAGGTGCACCGCCATCAATAAGATTGGGCAGACTGCCGCCCTGATATACTTCCTTGTCGAGATGGAGCACCAGCTTTGACCGATCGAAGACAGCATTCTCAAAATCATTTGTAAACTCAATGGCGTCAAAATTACATGCATTGACACACAACTGGCAGAACATGCAATCGCCTAAGTCATATTGATAATCGATCAGTTGCCTCTTCTTCTTGCCCGTTTCCTCATTTGTGACCATCTCGGACGTGATCTTGATGGTGTTTGTTGGACATGCCTTCTCGCACATGAGACAAGCCACACATTTGTAAGCACCGGCTTCGTCACGCTTGAACACCAATCTCCCGCGATGGCGCTTGCTCACGTGCAAGGTCGTCTTGCGGTTTTCGGGATATTGTTCTGTTGACTTTGGCGTGAAGTATTCTTTCATCGTGATCTTCAACCCCGTAGCCAAGGTCTTAATTCCGTCCCCTATACCTTGAAAATAAGATTTATTTTGTTTCATTGCTATCAATTAAAAATGAAGTCCGAATGCTACACATACTGTGACCAATACAAGGTTTAACAATGCCAGAGGCATAAGATATTTCCATTCTAATTTCAGTATCTGATCAATGCGGAGACGAGGGTATGTCCAACGGATCCACATGAGCAACCAGACGACGACAAATACCTTTGCCAAAAACCAAACTACTCCGGGTATCAGATTCATCAAAGCATCAAAACCTTCAATCCCTATATTGACAGGTGCCCAACCACCCAAGAAGACGGTGGAAGCGATACCTGAAATCACAAAGAGATTCAGATATTCAGCCAAATAATAGAAACCGAATCCCATACCGGAATACTCAGTGTGATAACCGGCAGTCAACTCGCTTTCTGCTTCTGCCAAGTCAAACGGACCCCGGTTAGCCTCAGCGTTGCCAGCAACGAGAAAGATTAGGAAAGCAATAACCGCTGGAATGTGGCCTTTGATGATAAGCCAGTTCCAAGGACCGGTCTGTGCGTCAACGATACTACTCACCTGCATTGTCCCTGTCAGTACTACCGCAGCTATAAGGCATAGCCCAAGCGAGATTTCATAGGAGATCATCTGCACTGCGCCACGCATGGCGGAAACGACAGAATACTTGTTATTGGACCCCCAGCCTGCCATGAAAATTCCAACGATGCCTATCGAGGAAATTGCAGTGATGAGAAATACACCGACATTAAAATCGAGCACGACTGCCCCCTTGTTCCAAGGAAGGAAAGAAAATGTGCCGACAGAAGCAATGATCACCAAGAAAGGTGCGAGATAATAGAGCAGTTTGTCAGACTTATCCATACCGAAGATTTCCTTGATAAGCATCTTGAAGACATCGGCAAACACCTGCAAGAGTCCCCAAGGGCCGACTCGCATCGGCCCTAAACGGCATTGGAAATAAGCACAGACCTTACGTTCCATGAATATAAGCACGATAGCGAGTGTGGCGTAAGCTAACAAGATGAGCACGCCAACGACAACGCATTCAATTAAAATGGTCCAGAAATCAGACAGGCCACATGTGATGCGGAGCAAGTCATCAAACCATTTGGTTATTATTGAGAAATCAAACATTATGTGATCAATAATTCGTTATATTATTCAAAGATATTCTCCCCTACTTATCGATCAAGATCGGGAATCACAAAATCTATAGTTGCGCCCGTCGTAATAAGATCCGCTACTTTCTGCCCTTTCAGCATCTTGTCAAACGCTCCAACCAAAGAGAGACCCATTGGTCGCATCTTCAGTCGATACGGACTCTTATCGCCGCGGCTATCGAGATAAACTCCAAATTCTCCGGCGCCACCTTCTACGGAGAAATACCATTGCCCTTCAGGGACCTTGATGACCGGTTTCTGTTTGATGTAGAAATCGCCTTCAGGGATATTGTCAATCAGTTGCTCAATGATATCCAAGCTTTGATAGATCTCTTCGATATGCACAAGATAGCGATCCATTGAGTCGCAACCGGTCATTGTGATTTCCTTGAAGGCAACTCTGTCGTACACGCCGTAGGGATGATGCTTGCGGACATCATTCTTCCAACCCGATGCCCGGCCTGCAGGACCGGTCAGACCATAATCGATACAGTCATCGAGACTTAACACGCCCACACCTTCAAAGCGATTATGGGTAATGACATTGTCGCCGAACACATCCATGTATTCCTGTATCATGGGACGCAAGTACTTACAAAGCGCCTTTGTATTTTCGATAAAGTTCGGATCAATATCATCCTGCAGGCCACCGATCCTGTAATAGTTCATGATCAAACGGCCGCCGGTTGTCTCCTCCATCACGTTGAGCACGTGCTCACGGTCGCGCATACAGTATAAGAAAGCCGTGAGAGCTCCAAGGTCCTGAGCAGCCGTTCCGAGGAAGAGCAAGTGATTATCTATACGCTGCAACTCGTCCATAATGGTACGAATATACCGAATGCGGTCACTCAGCTCAATACCCATTGCCTCTTCAATGACGCCGACCAATGCATGCCTGTGCATCATGGCACACAGATAATTGAGTCGATCCGTGAATGCCAGCGTTTGCGGATAAGTGCTGTTTTCGCACAGCTTCTCGATTCCGCGATGGATATATCCTAAATGCGGATAGACATGCTTGATTGTCTCACCGTCAAGAATGGTCTGAAGACGAAGCACACCATGCGTACTCGGATGATTGGGACCGAAGTTGACCACAAAGTCATCTTCATCGAAAAGCCGACGCTTTGTCTCAATCAAGCTGCCGTTTTCATCTAAGTTCCATTCCGAGGTCCAATCATTTTCCGGTTCGTCAGTCTCCGGGAAACGATTGTTTTCAGGACTCATATCATAATCCTTACGCAACGGATAACCTACGAAATCATTACGCAGGAACAAGCGGCGCATATCAGGATGGCCTAAGAACTTGATACCCAGGAAATCATACACTTCACGCTCGAGCAAGTTGGCCACTTTCCAAATATTGACAACCGACGGAATGACATGCTCGTCATCGACCTGCTTAGCTATCTGTCTGACGCTGATGCGCTCAGCTGTCTTTGTATTTTCAAGGATGTAAATACACCCAAGACCTTCTTCTCCGAAGTCTTCGCCTATAATCGTAACAAGATAGTCGAAATGTCTTTCGTGCTTCAGTTTCGCCATCTCTGAGGCAAACTGGTCAAATCCGAATTCCTTATTCTCTAATTTCATTTCCTACCCTATTTATTATTAGCGTCAATAGAATCTAATTCCCGGCCCAGTGCTTCAACCTGCTCCTTTGTGGGTACATTCTGAATGATGATCGGAGTTTTCTCTCCTAACTTTGCAGTAGCCGACAAAACCTCGTTGCTTAAGCCATGAAGACCGCCCTTACTCATGCTCAATTCGCGTTCCTCACGGGTCATCTTATGGTTAGCTCCACCTAAGAATTTCTCCACTTTCACTTTTCTCTGAAGCTGCATCATGCCATAAAGAATTGCCTCTGGGCGTGGAGGACAGCCAGGAATGTAAACATCGACCGGCACCAACTCATGGATTCCCCTGACGACATGATAGCTATATTTAAAGGGGCCGCCTGAAATTGTACAACCTCCCACAGCTACCACATACTTAGGTTCTGCAATTTCATCATAGAGGCGTTTAAATACCGGAGCCATTTTATTTGTAATAGTCCCAGCACACATGATCAAATCAGCCTGACGGGGTGAATTTCTCGTCACCTCAAAGCCAAAGCGGGAAAAGTCGTAGCGGGCACATCCGACTGACATAAACTCAATGCCACAGCATGACGTACCGAACGTCAGTGACCAAAGTGAATTGCTACGCCCCCAGTTGATCAATTGATCAAGCGAACCGAGAACCACATTGACACCACCTTCATTCAATTCGGCAGCAATCTGCTCCAACGTACTGTTGTCCTTGAACTCCTCGTAAGGTATGCTCTTGATATGCGGTTTTCTTACTTCCATTCCAATGCTCCCTTCCGCCAGGCATAAGCCAGGCCAAATACCAAAACTAACAAGAAGAAACTGATACTGACGAGTGCCATCGCCCCAAACTGCCTGACAACAACGGCCCATGGATAGAGCAGAACTGTCTCAATGTCAAACATCAAGAAGAGAATCGCGAACAGATAGTAACCAATGTGCATCGGAAGCCACGAGCTTCCTCGCGTTGGCACACCGCATTCAAAAGGTTCCCCTTTCACCGGATTGTAAGAACGGGGACCGATCAACTTGGCAATGACATATGCTCCCATCACCAAAGTTACTGCCGTTAACAAAACGGTAATGAACAAAGTGAAATTCATATAGTTAAAATAATTATGATAAGTTATATTCGAAAGGAACTGTTGTTTTAAAACGGGTGCAAATATACAAATATTTTATGGAACTTTTGCATAATTAAGAAAAAACTTTCAGCTATTCATAACAATAGGTTGTAACTGTTTGGCATATATTGGCGCACTGTGTGCAGTGTACCCCTCCGAGGCACTACGTCAGACATTATGCTATGCTACC
>ONHE01000091.1 GCA_900317545.1 uncultured Prevotella sp.
ACGGCCGACTGCGGTCCGCAAACGAATCGGATCAAGGTTGCTTACCAATGTAAGCGAGGATGCCGCCGTCCACATAGAGCACGTGACCATTCACTGCATCCGAAGCGTGAGAAGCCAGGAAGACGGCCGGACCGCCCAATTCCTCTGGCTCGAGCCAACGGCCTGCAGGAGTCTTGGCACAGATGAAGCTGTCAAACGGATGGCGGCTGCCGTCTGCCTGACGCTCACGGAGCGGGGCTGTCTGCGGCGTGGCGATGTAGCCCGGGCCGATGCCGTTGCACTGGATGTTATACCCACCATACTCCGAACAGATGTTGCGGGTCAGCATCTTCAAGCCTCCCTTGGCGGCTGCATAAGCCGATACCGTCTCGCGACCAAGCTCGGACATCATCGAGCAGATATTGATGATCTTGCCTTCACGCCGCTCCATCATCTCCGGCAAAACGGCCTTCGACACGATGAACGGACCAACGAGGTCGATGTCGATCACCTGCTGGAAGTCTTTGCGGGCCATCTCGTGCATCGGGATGCGCTTGATGATACCGGCATTGTTGACCAGGATGTCGATCTGACCTACTTCCTCGTGGATCTTCTTGACGAGTGCCTGCACCTGATCTTCATTGGTCACGTCGCACACATAGCCGTGCACGTCCTCGATGCCTGCCTCTTTGTAGGATGCCAAGCCACGGTCTACCAGTTCCTGATTGATGTCATTGAAGATGATAGACTTGATGCCTGCGGCATGGAAAGCCTTGGCAATGTTGAATCCGATACCGTAAGAAGCACCGGTCACCCAGGCATTCTTACCTTCCAAAGAAAAATCTTTTAAACTTGTCATAAATCTTTAGTATTTAAAGGTTTCCGTATTAGCCTCTGTTGAACTTCATGCGACGCTTGCGCGGCTTCACCTTCTGCACAGCAGACTTTCAACCCGCCTCCCGACCGGCTGCGCAGCCCCGCGTGCGCCCTTCGTATCTCCGACAAGCGGAGAGCCATGTCACTTCAAGTCAGTAATGGGGAAGAAGTCCTGATCCCCATAGTCTAAGTTCTCGCCGCCCATACCCCAGATGAAGGTGTAATTGTGGGTGCCGGCAGCGCTGTGAATGCTCCACTCGGGGGAGAGCACGGCCTGATCACTCCGCATCCAGATGTGGCGTGTCTCCTGCGGCTGCCCCATCATGTGGCAGACAGCCTGGTCTTCCGGCACCTCAAAATAGAAGTAGGCCTCCATCCGACGGCTGTGGATGTGCGCAGGCATCGTGTTCCACACGCTCCCCGGCATCAGTTCCGTCATGCCCATCTGCAACTGGCAGGTCGGCAGCACCTGATTGACGATCATCTTGTTGATCGTCCGCTCATTCGACATTTCCAGTGAGCCCATGTGAACACTCACGGCATCCTGCTTCGTAATCAGCTTGCAGGGATACGAGTGATGAGCCGGCGTACTGTTGAAGTAGAACTTCGCCGGTTTCTGAGCGTCCTTGCTCGTGAAGCGGACGTCACGGTCGCCGCTGCCTATGTAGAGTGCATCCTTGAAACCCAGCACAAACGTCTCATCCCCTACGGTCACGATGCCTTCGCCCTGACCGACATTGTAGATCCCGACTTCACGCCGATGGGTGAAGAAAGGAGCTTTCAGCGGATCGATGGCCTCTAAGGTGAGCGTCTCGCTGACCGGCTCGGCACCTCCGACAACGATACGGTCATACATCGAATAGACCATGTTGACCTCGTCGGCCGTGAACACCTGCTCGATCAGGAAGTCCTTGCGCAGTCGCGCCGTGTCATATTGTCTGGCATCAGAAGGATGGGCTGCATAGCGGAGTTCATAGTTCGTTTTCATAATAGTATTTGTTTTTAAATCAACACACTTAAATGGTTACCTGCTGCAAAGGTACGAAATAAAATCGAAGAACGTCTATTAATAAAATGATTCTTTTGAAAAGAATGCTTAAAAATCACGCTTTTAGCGCCCGTTTTCCGCACATTTCGGTGCAATCCTGTCCGATCCTGTGATCGCGCACACATACTTCCTGTCCGTCCGGTTCTATCGTCAGTCGGCCCGCGCATGATGAATCCCGTTTTTCGGCTTTCCCATGTCTCCTTGCTGGCGGATCCGCGTATCGACCCGCGACGGATGACTGACGGCCGCAAAATGATCCTGTCAAGAGCGTATGATCACCGTCGTCGGGATCCATGGAAAATCATGTCAATGGCACCTGAAAATCATCCGGATTTCACGGATGAATCATATGCGCCGCGCAGAGCATAGCTCCGGGGCGCCCGGAGCTATGCTTTAGGCGGCCCGGAGCTATCGTTTGGGCGGCCCGGAGGATAGCTCCGCCAACACGTTGATTATCAAGTCGTTGTAGGGGATGATCCGCGTATCCGCCCGCAATCAATCCATCAGGATAAGAACATGGCGCGAACGGCCGCCCGCATTTTTGCCTTCCGCAACCGACATTCATGATCAATGTGCTGTTTTCCGGTTGCGTTTTCTGCGGGCGGGCGGATAAGCCGGGCCGTCCCTACGGGAGCCGGGGAGTTCTGTTCAGTCACCTCATCCATGGGAAAGGGCATGGGATGCGCCGTCCGATCGGTCGCCCGCAGGGAACTGCATGATGTGTCCCTTAATTGGAGAAAATAAAAAAAGCACCCGCAAATCACTGAATATCAATGCTTGCGGGTACCATTTGGTTGTCCTAAGCGGATTCGAACCACTACAAACAGAACCAAAACCTGTTGTGCTACCATTACACCATAGGACAATCTGGGATGCAAATTTAATGCTTTTTCGGTGTATGACCAAATTTTTAAGCATAAAAATACGGGGCACAGAAAAAAACGGCGAAGCCGACCTTCGCCCCTTTTGGGGAAAGCCGACTTCACGTATGATGGTGGGAGGATTATTTCACGGTGATCAGGAAATAATTCTTCTTGCCCTTCTGCACGAGCAGGTATTTGCCGTCGATGAGGTCTTCGGCTGTGACGGGCTGGTCGAACGCGCTGATCTTTTCCTTGTTCAGGCTGACGCCGCCGCCCTGTACGAGCTTGCGCATGTCACCCTTACTGGAGAAGATCTTCATGCCGTCCTGGTTGAAGAGGTCGATGGCCGGACCACCGAGCAGCGCCCTGTCGAGCTCGTAATGGGGCACGTCCTTGAAGACATCCTCTATAGTGGCATCGTCGAGCTGTGCCAATTGATCCTTCGTTGCTTTGCCGAAGAGGATGTTGCTGGCTGCGATGGCCATGTCGAGGTCGGCCTGCGAGTGGACCATGCGGGTGACTTCCTCAGCCAATCTCTTCTGCAGGACGCGGCGGCCGGGATCCTGCGCGTGCTCTTCGGCGAGCGCCTGGATGGTCGGTTGGTCCAGATTAGTGAAGATCTTGATATAGCGTTCGGCATCTTCATCGCTGACATTGAGCCAGAACTGATAGAAGGCGTAGGGCGTGGTGCGGTTGCGATCGAGCCAGATGTTGCCGCTCTCGGTCTTGCCGAACTTCTTCCCGTCGGCCTTGGTGATCAACGGGCAGGTCAGACAGAATGCTTCCGCTTCCTGTCCGAGGGTGCGGCGGATGAGCTCCGTGCCCGTTGTCATGTTGCCCCACTGGTCGTTTCCGCCCAACTGGAGCTTCACGCCGTTGTGCCGGTAGAGGTACAGGAAGTCGTAACCCTGCAGCAGTTGGTAGGTGAACTCAGTGAAGCTGAGGCCGTCGCGTGCCTCTCCGCTGAGCCGTTTCTGCACACTGTCCTTGGCCATCATATAGTTGACGGTGATGTGCTTGCCCACTTCGCGGGCGAAATCGAGGAAGGTAAAGTCCTTCATCCAGTCGTAGTTGTTGACCATCTCGGCTCGGTTGGGCTCCGTTCCGTCGAAATCCAGGAACTTGGCCACTTGCTTTTTGATGGCCTCCTGATTATGATAGAGCGTGTCGGAGTCAAGCAGATTGCGCTCCTGACTCTTGCCGGAGGGGTCGCCGATCATGCCTGTGGCTCCGCCGACGAGCAGGAACGGCTTGTGGCCGCAGCGCTGGAGGTGGCGCAGCATCATGATGCCGCAGAGGTGACCGATGTGCAGCGAGTCGGCCGTAGGATCGGTTCCGAGGTAGGCCGAGACCATTTCGCGCTGCAATAATTCTTCCGTTCCGGGCATGATCTGTGCCAGCATGCCACGCCATTTCAGTTCTTCAACAAAATTTTTCATTATCTTTGAGTCTTTGAATTCATTGTTTCTTCATAGCTGTTCGCCCCTACAGGCTACGCTTCCTGCTTACGGCACGGGATCGTAACCGCTTCCGCCCCAGGGATTGCAGCGCAGGATGCGCCATACGGCGAGCAGGAGTCCCTTCAGCGGACCATGCTTGAGGATGGCCTGTCGGGCATATTCCGAGCAGGTGGGTGTAAACCGGCAGGAGGGCGGAGTAAAGGGGGTGATGAACCTCTGATAGAAGATGATCGGCAGTATGAGCAACCATGCTAATGCGTGCATGAGCGCATGGACGATGCGTTTCAATGATTTCATAGCCGTTCTGCAATTCTGTGCAGCAGACTGACCATGCGGCTCTCAACCACAGAAGTGTCAACCAGCTTGCTGTCCATCCATATGAAGGCAATGGCTATTGACCTTCCGGTCGCTTCGCTCGCCTTCTCCGTCACGATCTGTTTGTGCTTCCGATAGGCCTCGCGCACTTGTCTCTTGACTCTGTTGCGCATCACCGCACGCTTCAGATGCTTTTTCGGCACACTCACGAGGATGCTTGCGGGCGCGCCGTCCGATTCATGCGTCATGTAGACAGCCCGCAGAGGGTAGGCCGACAGGGAGCGGCTGCTCCCGCCGGTGAAGAGCTGATCGGTCAGCTTTTTGCTGCATATCCGCTCCTTCTTGCTCAATGTGAAGCCCGAAGCTGCGGCCATCGTCCGGTTTATTTGTTTGATTTCAGATACGCTCTCAAGGCGCCTGTCATCGACGGACAGTCTTTCGTAGGTGCCTCAAGATCAAGTCTAAGCCCTTCATCCTTGACGGTCTGGGCGGTCGCGGGACCGAAAGCGCCGATGCGGATGTCCCCTTGCTTGAAGTCGGGGAAATTCTTTTTCAGGGCTTTCACGCCCGTCGGGCTGAAGAATACGAGCATGTCGTAGTCGAAAGTCTTTGTCTCTTCCTCTGTGAAATCATTGCTCACAGTGCGGTACATCACGCACTCCTTATGCTTTAACTTCTTTGCGTCGAGCAGTTCGGTGACATGCGCATTGTGCACATCGCTCATCGGGACAAGATACTTCTCTGTTTTGTGCTTCATCATTGTGGGAATCAGATCGTCAATCTTGCCCGTTTCGCCGTAGAAGACTTTACGCTTGCGATACTGAACATACTTCTGTATGTAGAGCGCAATGGTCTCGATGACGCAGAAGTACTTCATATCCTCGGGGATGGTGATACGCAGATCCTTGGCCAATTGAAAGAAGTTGTCAATCGCATGACGTGAAGTGAAGACGACAGCCGTATAGTCCAGAATGTTGATCTTCTGCTGCCGGAACTCCTTTGCAGAAAGTCCTTCTACCTTAAAGAACGGCCGAAACACGCACTTCACATTGCTCTCCTTCTCGATGTCGTAGTAGGGAGACTTCTCGCTTGACGGCTGTGGTTGGGAAATAAGGATCTTCTTTATCATCTCAAATACTTCTTTAATTGTACTAAAAATTTATCTTTAAATAGTTATCGACTAATGCCAGGGCTTCAACCAACACCCCCAACGGCATTAATTCAAGCGCACAAAAGTACAAAAATATCTGCAGAATCTGCCCCTTTCTATGGAAAAAGATGAGATAAAGCTTGTAAAGAGTAAGCAATTTGACTATCAGAACCACAAAAACACCGTAAATAAGGACGCTCCGGAGTGGCAGATTGATGTATGCCTGGAGCATGATTACAGGAAAGAGAAACAGTCCTTCCATCGAAAAAAGGAACAGGATGGACTTCAGCCATTGTACATTTTTTTTCTTATCAAAGAACACCCAGCCGGTGAAGGAGTACAGGATGAGTTTAACAAGGAAATAGGTTGCGATGATCCCCGTAAAGATGCCGATGATCTTGTAATGGTCAATGATGAACGTGGAGGCCACATATGTCTGCGTGTAGAAGAACCAGCCGAGGGCGAAGAGGAGACATGTCTGAAAGACAAGGAACAGCTGAAAGTGCAATTCAGACGATGTCTCGGTGAGCTCGGTGGTGGCACTGCGCTGGACGAAGAAGAAGTTTTTTGCCTGCCGGGCTATGAAACGCCGCGACTGGGCCAATGCGATGGCGCCGAGAAAGAAGCATCCCAGGAGCAGGCTGGTGATGAGATTGTCGCCCGCAATGGTGTAAGGGACCGGGTCGCCGGCCACTCCGAGGCGGCCGCCTGACAATTCCGGATGGAAGAGAGAATCGCGGGAGAAGAACGATTCGCGGTAATACTGCGGCAGGGAGAAGTCCCGATAGCTCTTCCCGACAGGATGGCCGGGCAGGTGGAGAGTGTCGGGGCGGTTGCTCCAGTGGATCTTCGCGGGCTTGATATACTTCTGGATCATCGAGTCCTGCTGCTCAGGGGTGGCGCCAGAGGGCAGCCAGCTGAGCACCTCCCGCGGTGTCAGCTGATGGCCCCTGCCTGTCGCAACTGTCTGACCGGCGGCAGGAGCCTCCTGCGAAGCAATGGAATCGCCCTGGAACATTATAGGCCGAATTCTTCCTTAATGCGCGCTACCTGATCGAGTTTCTCCCATGTGAAGAGTTCGATCTCCATGGTTTTGGCTTCGTGATATCTGCTGGAGAAGGTCTTCTTCACGACTTCGTTCTTGCGGCCCATGTGTCCATAGGCTGCCGTTTCAAGGTACATCGGCTGGCGGAGCTTGAGTTTGCGCTCGATGGCTTTGGGCCGCAGGTCGAACATACGTGCGATCCGCTGCGCGATCTCACCGTCGGTGAGGCTCACGTGGCTATGTCCATAGGTGTTGACATAGATGCTCACGGGCTCGGCTACGCCAATGGCGTAGGCCAACTGGACCAACATCTCGTCGGCAACACCGGCTGCCACCATGTTCTTGGCAATGTAGCGGGCGGCATAGGCGGCGCTTCTGTCGACCTTGGAGGAGTCCTTTCCGGAAAACGCACCACCGCCATGGGCGCCCTTTCCGCCGTATGTGTCGACGATGATCTTGCGTCCAGTGAGACCAGTATCGCCGTGTGGACCGCCGATAACGAACTTGCCGGTGGGGTTGACGAAGTATTTGATGTCGTCGTTGAACAGTTTCAGCACGCGCTCTGAATGGATTTGCGCCTTCACACGCGGCATGAGGATGTGGAGCACGTCATCTTTGATCTTGGCAAGCATGCGCTCATCGTCGTCATCAAAGGCGTCGTGCTGGGTCGAAACGACGATGGTGTCGATGCGTTGGGGCTTTCCGTCGTCGCTGTATTCCACGGTCACCTGGCTCTTGGCATCCGGACGGAGGTAGGTCATCAGGCGTCCTTCCTTGCGGATGTCGGCCAATGTGCGCATGAGCAGATGCGCGAGGTCGAGGCTGACGGGCATATAATTGTCCGTTTCCGTGGTGGCATAGCCGAACATCATGCCCTGGTCGCCGGCGCCCTGGTTGTCTTCCTCTTCGCGACTGACGCCGCGGTTGATGTCGTCACTCTGCTCATGAATGGCGGAGAGCACGCCGCAGGAGTCGCCGTCAAACTGGTATTCGGCCTTGGTATAGCCGATGTTGTTGATCGTGCGGCGCGCCATGGTCTGCAGATCGATATAGGCTTCGGAGCGCACTTCGCCCATGATGACAACCTGTCCGGTTGTCACGAAGGTCTCGACCGCACAGTGTGCCTGCGGGTCGTAGGCCAGGAACTGATCGAGGATGGCGTCGGAGATTTGGTCGGCTACCTTGTCGGGATGCCCCTCAGAGACTGATTCTGATGAAAATAAATAGGCCATATCTTTAATGATTACATCTTTACGAGGGTACAAAGGTACTGCAAAATTACATGATAGCAAAAGAAAAGACTGAAAATAGTTCAGCCACTGATCGTGCGGAAGCCTTGGTCGGTGGTGTCATTGTTGGCTTTCGGTGTCGCCGTTCCGGATGTTCCGGGGATGGTGATGCAGGATGGCCTCACGCAACATGGGTGCATCGATGTGGGTATAGATCTCGGTTGTGCCGATGTCTTCATGTCCGAGCATGGCCTGGATGGCCCTGAGGTCGGCGCCGCCTTTCAGTAAGGCGGTGGCGAAGGAATGGCGTAGCGTGTGCGGAGATATGGTTTTGCGGATGCCCGCGGCCTCGGCCTGCCGCTTGATCATGATCAGGATCATCGTGCGGGTGAGATGATGGCCCCGCCGATTGAGAAAGACGTAGTCTTCCTCGCCTGGTTTGATGTCGAGATGGACGCGGTCCGCAAACCAGAGTTCCAGCTCGTGGACGGCGCGGGAGGATATGGGGACAAGCCGTTCTTTACGCCCTTTGCCGACGACTCGGACGAAACGGTCATCGAGATAGAGACTTGAGAGTTTCAGGTTAACAAGTTCGGAGACGCGCAGACCGCAGGAGAAGAGCACTTCGATGATGGCCCTGTTACGCTGTCCCTCAGCCTTTGAGCGGTCAATGGAATCCTCGAGCCGGTCCACCTCCTCCGTTGAGAGCACCTCGGGCAGATGCTCTCCCAGTCGGGGCGACTCAAGGAGCTCGGTGGGGTCGCTGTCGATGAAGCCGTCGAGCAGCAGGTATCGGTAAAACGAACGGATGCCGCTGAGGATCCGGGCCTGCGACATGGGGCTGACGGCATGCTCGTGAAGCGTCGAGGCAAACGCCTCGAGATCCTCCAATCTGACATCGGTGACGGCCAAGGAGCGCTCGTCCAAGAAAGCGAGCAGCCGACGGAGATCGCTCTGATAGGCCTCGATGGTGTTGACAGAGTAGTTTTTCTCCAACTGCAGATAGCGCTGGTAGCTCCTCAAAACATTTGCCTGCGATTTCTTGTCCGTATTCATTTTATTTCCTATTTTTGCAGGCAAATATACTTATAAATCATGAGAATACAAATTATAAACGGTCCCAATTTGAACCTCTTGGGCACTCGCGAGCCGGGGATCTATGGCAACAGTTCGTTCGAGAACTATCTGCCGGAGCTCCGGGGGCGCTTTCCGGAGGCAGAGATCGACTATTATCAGAGCAACATCGAGGGTGAACTGATCGACCGGATGCAGCAGGTGGGGTTCACATACGACGCTATCGTGCTCAATGCCGGTGCCTACACGCATACGAGCATTGCGCTGCTCGACTGCATCCGCTCGATTCCGTGTCCCGTGATTGAAGTGCATATCTCCAACGTACACAATCGGGAGCCCTTCCGCCATCAGTCCGTGATCTCCGCGGGATGCAAGGGTGTCATCGCCGGATTCGGTCTCGACAGCTACCGGCTGGCCGTCGAGGCGATCATGGGTATACGGAACGGGAAATGATGACGGCTGAAAGAGATGCCACAAATGATGAATAATGACAGGCAGGAACGGGCTGACGAACGCGCCGGCCGTCACCACCCGGACCTCCAGAATATGACACATGGTGCATGATGAATGACGAATTGGAACAATATATTCGCGCTCACATCGAGCCGGAGAGCGACTATCTCCGCCGTCTGTGGCGCGAGACGAACATCCGTACCGTGCACGGGCGCATGGCATCGGGCCATCTTCAGGGGCGGTTGCTCAAGCTGTTGGTTATGATGATGCGTCCCCGGAACATCTTGGAAGTAGGCACTTTCAGCGGCTACAGCGCCCTCTGCATGGCCGAGGGACTGGATCCGGACGGCCGGGTGTGGACCTTCGAGATCAACGACGAGATGGAAGACTTCACCCGGCCGTGGATTGAGGGATCACCGGTGGGCAACCGTGTCAACTTCATCATCGGCGATGCCAACGTTCTCGCACCGCAGTTGGGCATCACGTTCGACATGGCTTTCCTCGACGGAGACAAGCGCACCTATCTCGAGACCTACGAGACGGTGCTCCCGTTGCTGCGCCCCGGCGGTTTCATCCTTGCCGACAACACGCTTTGGGACGGACATGTCGTCGATCCGGAATACGACCGCGACCGCCAGACACAAGGCATCGAGCATTTCAACGACTTCATTGCCGCCGACGTGCGGGTGGAAAACGTCATCCTCCCATTGCGCGACGGGCTGACCATGATACGGAAGAAGTGAGGCTCGGCGTGGCCGCCCGCACGTGGCGAATACAGCCGGAAAACAGCACATTGATCATGAATGCCAGTTGCAGATGGCAAGTTGCGGGCGGACGCACGAATACACATCTGCAACAACTTGATAATCAAAGCGTTGGCGGAGCATAGCTTTGGACAGCCAAGAGCTATGCTTTCGGCGGCCCGGAGCATAGCTTTCGGCGCCCGAAAGGATAGCTCTGCAGAAACCGCAAGATAACTCTGTGAAATCGGGGGCAATCGTACCTCTCCGGCAGACCGCCGGAGAGGGGATGTTAGAACAGTCGGCGACTGAAGTTTTTGACGGGATACCAGACAGCCATCCAGCCCACTGCAACGACGGTGAGGAAGATAACGGCGACGTCGGAATAATGGACGCTGACAGGATAGGCATTGACGATGAACGAACCGTCGCTGTCTCCGAGCCTTACAATGCCATACTGCTGCTGGATCCAACACAACAGCAGTCCTATCAAGATGCCGAAGACGGCGCCGAGAACGGCGATCATGCGGCCTTCGAAAAGGAAGACGCGCGTGATCTGGCGGTCGGCTGCGCCGAGGTTGCGGAGCGTCTCCACGTCGTTCTTCTTGTCGATGATGAGCATGGAGAGCGAACCGATGATGTTGAAACAAGCCACGATGAGGATGAACGTCAGGAAGATATAGGCCAGAAACTTTTCGATCTTCATGATCTTGAACGTGTCTTCCTGCTGCTCGAAACGGTCGAGCACACGGTAGTTTTTGCCCACGGCCTTCTGCATATCGCGCTTGACGGCATCGAGATCACTGCCCGGCTTGAGGCGCAACTCCAAAGAGGTGAGCATGCCTTGCTGCCCGAACAGGTTGCGCGCAAAAGCTATCGGGGCGATGATATAGCTCTTGTCGTACTTCGACTGGCGCACGCAGAAAACGACACCCGGTGAATCCAGCGAGTCGACAACAAACCCTCCCGACGGGTCCATCATGTCGAGCTGGCCTTCCTTGACAGGTGCGTAGACCCTTAACGGCTTTATCCATCTCGTCCCGGTGCCCAAGGCCTGGGCAAGCTGGATGCCTATGGTTCCATAATTGAGGTTGGCCGCATGGAGGTCAAACTGTCCGTCGCCGTAGAGAATGCTGTTGATGTGGGTCAGTTCGGCAAAGTTATCGTCGACGCCTTTGACGGTCACCATGGCCTGCTTGTCCTCGTAGACGGCCAAGGCATGGTCTTCGACGCACTCCGTGGCGACGTCGACGGCGGGATGCTGGCGCACCAAGGTGAGCACGGGATCATCGCTCGGGGCTGCCTTGCCCATGACGGGCACGACCTTGAGCTGCGGATCGAACGAGGTGAAGAGGGTGGCCACGAGGTCGTGAAAACCATTAAAGACGCTCAGCACGATAATTAATGCTGTCGTGGCCACGGCAACTCCGATGACCGAAATGAGCGAGATGACATTGATGGCGTGTGTGCTCTTTTTGGAAAAGAGGTAGCGGCGCGCGACAAAAAAGGGAAAACGCATTTCGCCGCCGATCCCTCTTCGGGCGGCGGACATCTTCTCTTCGGGCTCGACGGGGCGCGAAGCGGAGGCTGACGGATAGTTTTCCGTTGTGGTATCCTTCTGGTCCATGAATCTTGTCTGTAGGCTTTGGCGGCGGCCGAAGGGCTGTCTTCGGGATGGGCAGGGCGTCGGGGCGGCGCCGGGGCTATTGCTTCAGCAGCTGGTCGATGCGGTCGATGTAGTCGAGACTGTCGTCTATGAAGAATCTTAATTCGGGAATGATGCGCAGCTGATTGTGCACGCGGGTTCCCAGCTCGTATCGGATGGACTTCTCGTTGGCCGTGATATTATGCAGCAGTGTGTCGGCCTTCTCCGACGGGAAGATGCTCAGATAGGCGGTGCAGACACTCAGATCGGGGCTGATACGCACGCGGGTGACGCTGATGATCACGCCGTGCATGGCGCGGGTCTGTGACTGGAAGATCGTCGAAAGTTCCTTCTGGAGCAGTCGGGCTATTCTGTTTTGTCTTGTTTCCTGCATGTTTTACTCTAAGTCAATATGTTCTACGTTTACGTCCTGACGCAGAAAGATCCGCGCGGACTCGGTGAATTTCTCAGCGTTTTCAGTGGTATAGTATCTGCAGGTGCCTTTCCGGGTGCATCGCGATTCAAGTTCCGGATGTCGCTCAAGATAGTTTTTCAGACTGTCGGCCACATATTCGCCCTGCGGAACGATGCGCACGCCGGGCTGAACATATTTGAGGATCTTGGGCATGAGGATCGGGTAATGGGTGCAACCGAGGATGATCGTGTCGACCATGGGATCCATGCGCATGAGCTCGTCGATGCGTTTTTTGACGAAATAGTCGGCACCCGGCGAGTCGGCTTCATTGTATTCGATCAGCGGGACCCAGAAAGGGCAGGCCACGCCGGTCACGGTCAGCTCGGGCCAAAGCTTCTTGATCTCAAGGTCATAGCTGTGACTGCGTACCGTTCCTTCGGTGGCCAGCAGCCCCACATGATTGTTGCGGGTGAGGTGTCCGATGACTTCGGCCGTCGGGCGGATCACTCCGAGAACGCGGCGGGTGGCATCCCAGCCAGGCAGATCGTTGGTCTGGATGGTGCGCAACGCCTTGGCCGAGGCCGTGTTGCAGCCTAAGATGACAAGATGGCATCCCATCTCGAAGAGCTTCCGCACGGCCTGCCGGGTGAATTCATATACGATGTCAAACGAGCGGGGCCCATACGGTGCACGCGCATTGTCGCCCAAGTAGACATAGTCATAGTCGGGCAGCAACTGGCGGATGCCGTGCAGGATGGTCAGTCCGCCGTAACCGGAATCGAAGATGCCGATCGGGCCTGGCGCGCTGGAGAATTGGGATGTCATTTGAAAGCGTCTTTAACAATCGCGGTGATATTCTCACCCATCAGCGGATCTACGTAAGGGAGGGCGTCATGGTCGGTGTTCAGGATGAACGCAAAGCCCCTGTTGCGTGCTATGCGCTGTAGGATCTCGTTGAGTTTTGTCTTCAACGGGGCGTAGGCATCGTGCTCGGCCTGCTCGAGCAGACGGCGTGCCTCCTGCTTGAAAGCCAAGTTCTTGTCCATCATCTCCTGCAGTTCGGCCTGGCGCTTCTGCCGGATAGCGGGGGCGAAATCCTTCTGCCCGTCAAGAAAGAGTTCGTATTTCTTGTTGAACTCATCTTCGACACGCTTCATTTCCGCGTCATATTTGCTTTTCAGATCTTTGAGGTTCTGTTGCGCGATGGCATAGTCGGGCATGGCTTTCAGGGCTTCCTGATAGCTGAGATAACCGAACTTCAAGGTCTGGGCACCTGCTGCGAAAGGCATTCCGATCAGCAACAGAAGGAGCATCAGTTTCTTCATATCTTGCACCTCTTGGTCTGTCAAAGAAGGGCGGACATCGTGCCCGCCCCTGATAGGTTGTCTGTGATTACTTTGTCTTGTTGAGCTGGGCCTGGACTTCGGATGTTACGTCCTTGACATCCGATCCCGTATAGACAGCCGCACCGTCCTCGAAAATGTAGGTATAGCCACCTGTGCGGCCGACGGTTTCGATGGCTGCACGCACCTTAGCGATGATGGGCTGCATCTTTTCCTGCTGTGCCTTCTGCAGGGCCTGTTGGTTATCCTGATAGGTCTGCTGTATCTTCTGGTACATGGTCTGCAGCTCGGTCTCCGTCTCTTTCTGCTTTGTAGCGTTCATCGTGCTCTTGGCCTTGTCGTAGTCCTGTGATTTGCGGGTCAGTTCGTCCTGCATTGCCTTCAGGTCATTTTCGTACTGCTTGGCCGTGGCCTCAATTTCGCCGTTAGCCTTGCTCACCTCCGGCATTGCCTGGATAATGGTCTGGGTATTCACTTTGCCGAATTTCTGAGCGAACATGGTCATTGGTGCACAAAGCATCAACATCAAAATCAGTTTTTTCATTTTACTTTTTATTGGTTTTAATTGTTATTATTCGTGTCCGGGATGCGCCCGCGGGCTCATCCGCCGTGATGTTTAAGGTCAGTTACTGCCATATCCCAGCTTGCGCAGGACCTCGTTGCTGATGTCGATCTTTGGCGATCCGAAAATGATGCCCGCATTGCTTGCCCTGTCGACGACGAGGCTGTAGCCCCGGAGTTCGGATATTTCCTTGACGGCGTTGTAGATCTCATCCTGAATCGGAGACATGAGACTTTCGCGCTTCTTGAAGAGTTCGCCTTCCGGTCCGAAATACTTTTTCTTCAGCTCAGAGGCAGCCTTCTCCTTGTTCATGATGGCTTCCTGCTTGGCTTTCTTCTGCTCCTGCGAGAGGAAAACCATCTCGTTCTGATAGTTCTTGTACATCGTGCTGGCCTCTGTGTTGAGCGCCTCGACTTCGGCCTGCCACTTCTTGCTGACCTGGTCGAGCTGTTCGTTGGCGCGTTCGTAGGCCGGTATGTTCTTCAGGATATATTCCATGTCGATCAAAGCGAACTTCTGGGCATGTACGGTCATCGCACTCAGTGCAAGCAGACACATGGTGATCAGTTTCTTCATAATGCTTCTTTTTTTAGTTGATACAATAGTCTTGACGATTGACAGCATCAAAAAGTTAGTTCATTTATTACTTTTTAGCATTCCGACAGGCCTCATGCCCATCGGAAATGCCATCGTTTTAGAACTCCTGTCCGAGGATGAAGTGGAACTGACTTCCACCCTTCCGGCGGTTCACGTTGTCCTTGTCGAAACCGTAGGCCCAGTCTATACCCATCAGTCCGACCATCGGCAGGAAGATGCGGACACCCACACCGGCGGAGCGCTTCATGTCGAAGGGGTTGAATTTCTTGGTCTCATACCAGGCGTTACCACCTTCGACGAACGTCAATCCGTAGATGGTCGTATTGCCAAGGAGGAACGGATAGCGGAGCTCAAGCGTGAAACGGTCGTAGGCATAGCCGTTATAGGCAAGCGAACCGTTCTCATATCCGCGGAGACCGATGGTCTCCTCGGCGTAGCTCGTGGAATATCCGCTCATGCCATCACCACCCATATAGTAGGTCTCAAACGGGCTTCGCTTGTTCTTGTTGTATGCTCCGAGCAAACCTAACTCCACGCGTGACATGAGCACGAAGCACTTGTTGCCGCTTGAAAGGGCTGTGAACGTGCGGGCTTTGAACTTCCATTTGTGGTACTCAACCCATCTGTATTTCTCCTGCTGCTCCTGTGCGTAGGTTGCCGACTGATCGTTTGTGGCCAAGTTGGCATAGTCCTTGTGGTCCCACGCACTCCAAGGCGGGGTCAGTGTGACCGATGCCGTGAACTCGGAACCGGTGCGCGGATAGAGCTGATTGTCCGTAGAGGCACGGGTGATGGACAGACTCAGGTTCAAGTTGTTGGCCGTTCCGTTAGTCATCAGGAAGTAGCGCCAGTTCTTGAGGATATATCTCTGGTAGGCGAGCTGTATGCCAAGTTGGAAGTAATCATCCGGCCAGCGCAGGCGTTTGCCCCATCCTACGTTGACACCGATCAGCTTCACATACGTGTCAGGATCGTAATAGTTCTCATAGTTGTTGTAATAGCTGCTGCCGTATCCATACTGATAGTAGTTGTAATAGTTGTACATGTTGGCGCTGTTCCAGTAACTGCTGGACACATCGCTCTGCTTCGAGAAGTAGGCACCGACGCTGAACTGGATCGGGCGCTTGCCTCCGAACCAGTTGGTCGAATAACTTGCATTGTAGGATTGATAGTAGGTTCCGTTGGTCTGTGCGCCGATGGAAAGCACTTCACCGTCACCGATGGGCATGATACCACGATGCTCCTTGTTCTTGTTGAACAGGTTGGCGATCGAGAAGTTGTTCAGTTTCAATCCGACACGGCCGATGATACCCGTCTGGCCCCATCCTAAGGAGAACTCGATCTGGTCGTTCGACTTCTGCTCCAGATTCCAGTTGATGTCCACCGAGCCGTCTTCGTAGTTCGGTTTCACGTCGGGATTGACCTTCTCCGGATCGAAATGGCCCATCGAGGCCAACTCTCTGGCCGTACGTTCCAATGACCGTTTCGAGAACAGATCACCCGGCTTGGTGCGCAGCTCACGCCGTACGACGTTCTCGTAAAGCCTGTCGTTACCGTTGATGCGCACATGATTGAGGTGCGCTTGCTGATTCTCGGTGATGCGCATTTCAAGATCGATGCTGTCACCGACGATGTTCACTTCGGTCGGCTGCAGGTTATAGAACAGATAACCGTTGTTATAGTAGAGGTTACCGACCGCATCTTCGTCCTTGTTGAGCCGCTTGTCAATGAGCGTCTGGTTGTACACGTCGCCCTTTTTCATGCCAAGTACGCGCGAGAGAAAGTCCGTTGTGTAAACCGTGTTGCCGACCCAGGTGATGTTGCGGAGATAATATTTCTGCCCTTCGTCGATCTTCACATACACGTTGACATGCTTGTCGTCATAGTTGGACACGCTGTCCGCCACGATCTCCGCATCCCTATAGCCGTGCTCATTGTATTTTGCGATGATGTTCTGCTTATCGGTTTCCCAACGCTCGGGCGTGAACTTCTTCGACTTGAAGAAGTTTCTGAACTTCCCGGCTTCATGGATCTTGGCGAACGCACCTTTGGAGAACATGCCGCCCTTGAGCTTTTTGTCCGAGATTTGGTGGTTTCCTTCGATGATGATTTCATGCACCCGCATCTTCTCTTTCTTGTCTACGAGAATGTCGAGAATCATCTGATTCTTCTCCGCAACGTCCTCCCGCTGGTTGATGGTGATTTCTGCATTCTTGAAACCTTTATCATCAAAGTACTTCTTCGCCAAGATCTTGGCCCGGTCGAGGGCGTTCGGAGTGAGCTGCATGCCTTTCAGCAGGCCGAGTTTCTGCTCCATATCCTCCCGCTCGCTTTTCTTTAATCCCACGTAATTGATGGTGGATACGCGCGGCCGCATATTGAGATGGATGAAGAGATAGGCCTTGTCACGAACTATAGAATCGACTGATATGGAGACCTCAGAGAACAGACCGTTGCGCCAGTAGCGGCGTACGGCGTCGCTGATGGCCGATCCCGGCAGCTCGATCTGCTGTCCGACGGTCAGTCCGGAGATACCTATCATCACGTAGTCTTCATAACCTTCGATATGCGAAACGGCCAGACCGCCGATTGTCACGGTACGGGGCGAACCGGCATAGCTGATCTCCGGATGCACGATCTTGTCCTGCGCGCCGGCCGTCAGACAGCAGCTGAGCGCCGCAAAGGCCAGGATCACCTTATTTATATAGTACATTCTCATTCTCTGTATCGTACTTTCTCTTTATTCGTAATTCAATTCCAGTGTCAACACAAGCTTACTTCGGCTCGCTTTCCTGCTCCACTTGATCTTCGGTCTTTCCGAATCTGCGCTGCCGGTTCTGATAGTTCAGGATGGCTTCCCGCAGATCCTCCTCGCTGAAGTCGGGCCAGTAGCGATCGGTGAAATACAGCTCCGAATAGGCGATCTGCCACAGCAGGTAATTGCTCACGCGCAGTTCGCCGCCGGTACGGATCAACAGATCGGGGTCCGGCATGAACCTTGTCTCCATGTGCGCGTTGATGATATCTTCGGTGACCGGCTCATCCGTTGGCAGCAGACCATTATTCCGATCCTCGATGATGTCGTTGACGGCCTTCGTGATTTCCCACCGAGCGGAGTAACTAAGTGCGGCCACCATGGTCATGGCGTCGTTTCCGGCCGTATGTTCCTCGGTCTCCCGCAGTTTCTCCTGCACCGACCGGGGCAGGCGCGCGATATCTCCGATGACTCGGAAACGGACGTTATTCTTCATGAAGATTTCGTCCTCGAGCGACGAGAGCACCAATCCCATCAGGGCAGAGACCTCATCCGCGGGCCGACTCCAGTTCTCTGTCGAGAACGTATACAGCGTCAGGTACTTCACGCCAAGCCGTGTACATTCGGCCGTGATGCGGCGTACGGTGTCCACACCTGCCTGATGTCCGTAGCTGCGAGGCTTGCCGCGCTCTACGGCCCAACGCCCATTGCCGTCCATGATGATGGCAACATGCCGGGGCATACGGTTTCTGTCTATCTGGTTTTTTGTCATTCTTGTCCGTTCATACCGTGCTTTCGGGCGCGGCATTTATTCGTTGTCGTTGTGGCAGGTGCGGCATTTGGCCGCCACGCTGTAGCTGACCGTGACCAGGAACATGCTGTAGCAGTCGGTGTTCTTGAACAGTCCGCTACTGGCAACATGACGAGGATCGGCCACGCCATCGAGTTTGTCGCTCAACGAGAAGTGCATGGCCCACTCTGCTCCGATATTCATTCGGTCGCCCACTTTATATTTCACGCCGAGGCCCAAAGGCACGTTGGCGGTGAAAACGGATGATGAGCCGCCGTCAGCATAGGTTCCTCCGATGCCTGCAAACACGAAAGGCGTGAGCCGCCGGGCCCCTCTGTAGTCGCGGCCGGTGCCATATGGCCAGAAGTTATACTCATAAGTGAGGCTGAGGTCTGCCAAGTTCCGGTCAAACGAATACAGCCTCTCTGGATCGTCGGGCAGATATCCCGACACGTCGGCGGCTTTTCCTTTGAGTTTGCCATAGCTGCCCATGAGCCTCAGTCCCATATATGGGTTGATGTTGTAGCGCGCCAAGAGCAACGCCGCGGGCTGCATGTTCTTCACGATGCTGCCGTTGAAGTCGCCTTCATAGCTCATCAGTCCTGCTCCGGCGCCTATTTCCATGCGGTATTCCAGATCGTCTTGGGCCATTGTGGAAATGGCCGTTAACATCAGGAGCATGGAGATGAACACCTTTCGCATCGTTGTCATTTCAAATTGGACATGACCGTCTTATTCCGTGAAGACAGTATCTTCTTTTTTCCATCCCAGGTCCGTGAGCCGGCCTCGCCATAGCTGTCCTGTTCCGCCGGCGACGATCCAGATGAACTGCTGTCGGTCTACGGCCAGGGCGAAGCTTGTCTCCGAGGAGGCGAAACCTGCAGGGAGGACGTAGAGCGAGTCGTTGTGCCACGTGATGCCGCGGTCTATGCTGCGGTAGAACTGCGCGAATGCTTTCTCCTGACTGCCGCCCTGTCCGGCGCCGCCCATAGCGAGCAGGCCTCCATTGTAGGCAATGACTTTCAGATTAAGCAGATGCGGGGCTTGATGTTGGTTGTCTCCGGTGAATATATAGTGGCTCCATGGCTGATGCTCGGAGCCTTCGGCGTTCTCCTCCACTGTTCCCCAGACCATGGCTGCTGCATCTGTTGCTACAGTGCGATTACCGATGAGGATCACCTGGTTGGTGTACTTGTTGGTCTTCGAAGGCAGATAGCAAAGGTTCAGGTCTGTGACCGGGAGCATCGATCGGTCGTCCAGCAACGTTTCATCCGTCCACTGTGTCCCGTCTGTGGATGTCTTCAGGCTGCCATCGGTGCCGTAAGCGTACATTCTGGAGTCCGTGGCACCCAAGAGCTGCTGCAGGCTGACGGTGCCGACTGCGGTCCAAGAGGCTGCGTCGGAAGAGCGCATCAGCTGCCCGTCCCGAAGCGTATAGAGCACGTTGCCCATGGCGATGACATTGCGGGAGACGTCGACCGGGAGGGCGATATTGGGACTGACTCGCGCGAAGGTGCCTGCCTTAGTCAGCGGACGGCTATAGATGCGCGCTTCGCCATTCAGGTTTCCAAAGACATAGAGCCGGTCTTCCGTGGCTAAGGCTTTCATGTCTGCCAGTGCCGCAAGGGTCTCGTCAGTGCCGAGATTGTCCCATCCGAAGATGCCGCCTTGCTGCTGATGCACGTTGACGCGGATGGTATAGGTGCGTGAATAGTTGCCGGAATTGCTGTAGACGGTGAACTGCCGCGGCTGCGTGAAGTCGATCGAGTCTGCGTTGCTGTAGTACCGGAGCGAATCACTTGTGAGACTTTTGATCGTCACTGTGCCCGAATTCTTGCTTGATATGGTGCAGATCACCTTCGAGGCGTCCACTCCATAGGGCAGAGAGTCTGGATTATAGATCTCGCGTGTTGCCTGGTTGATATAGAAAGCGTAACCGCTACAGTCGACGGTGGTCTTGGATGTGGTTGTCGTTTGATCCGAATTGGTTGTCACAACCTTCTGATTCAGCGTGCCTAACTTGAACGACGTGATTGCTGTATCATCATAATAGACCGTCGTGTCTTCTTCTGAGCTGAGGCAGGACGTGAGCGTGAGAAGCGCTGAAAACAGCATGAGGAAAGGTAACAACTTCCTTTTCATTAAAACTGCGTTTATTGTTTTTAGCTGCAAATTTAGTCAGAATTCCTCAAATAGCCGACTTTTTTACAACTTTATTAGGTTAAATATTGATTATTCGGATATTTTTTAAGTTTGTTTAGGGATTGTCTTGACAAAAGAAGACTGCGCGGATCGGCCGCGCAGTCTTCCATCTTGTCTAATCCTGATGTATGTTGGTGTGTACCAATGTGATAATACTGAATATGGTCATCATCAGTACACCGCCTACCATTACGATAGTTTCTAAATCCAGTAACATCTTTCTACCTCTAAAAAACCAGTCGTAAACCTATTTGAAATAAATAAAACTAACTCGCATTTTTCCAAATGCGCTGCAAAGTTAGGCGAATGGCGGCAATTCGGGATGGTGCACCATCCACTATTTCACGAATCATGTCGTTTAATTGACATAGATCAACGCGTCTGCAGGCGAAACGATTTCGAGCGAGCTCCACGCATCTCCGCAGCCGGATCATGCGGGGTCCGGACAAAACCGGGCAGCCCTGCGGGCAAAAAAGAAGTCCGCTCCTTAGGGGAAGCGGACTTGATATGACGGGCTGCGGACCTTGATCCGTCTTAGCCGTTCGATGTTTAGAGTTGAGGACCAGCTGCAACCAATGCCTTGCCGGCCTCGTTTCCTTCGTACTTCTTGAAGTTCTTAATGAAGCGTGCAGCGAGATCGCGGGCCTTCTCGTCCCACTGTGCAGCGTCAGCGTAGGTGTCACGCGGATCGAGGATATGGGTGTCTACGCCTTCGAGCTGTGTCGGAACAGAGAAGTTGAAGTATGGGATCGTCTTGGTCGGAGCGTTGTTGATGGCACCGCTCAGGATGCCGTCGATGATGCCGCGGGTGTCGCGGATCGAAATGCGCTTGCCTGTTCCGTTCCAGCCGGTGTTGACGAGATAAGCCTTTGCACCGTTCTTCTCCATCTTCTTGACCAGCTCTTCAGCATACTTGGTCGGATGGAGTTCGAGGAACGCCTGACCGAAGCAAGCTGAGAATGTCGGTGTCGGCTCGGTGATGCCGCGCTCTGTTCCGGCCAGCTTGGCGGTGAAACCAGAGAGGAAATAGTACTTGGTCTGCTCGGGAGTCAGGATCGATACCGGTGGCAGAACGCCGAAGGCATCAGCCGACAGGAAGATTACCTGCTTGGCAGCGGGACCGGAAGAGACCGGGCGAACGATGTTCTTGATGTGGTTGATAGGATAGGACACGCGCGTATTCTCCGTAACGCTCTTGTCTGCGAAATCGATCTTGCCGTTCTCATCGACGGTAACGTTCTCCAAAAGGGCGTCGCGACGGATCGCATTGTAGATATCAGGCTCTGACTCCTTGTCGAGGTTGATCACCTTGGCATAGCATCCGCCTTCGAAGTTGAACACACCGTTGTCATCCCAACCGTGCTCATCGTCACCGATGAGGAGACGATTCGGGTCTGTAGACAGTGTGGTCTTGCCCGTGCCGGACAGTCCGAAGAAGATCGCCGTGTTCTCTCCGTCGAGGTCAGTGTTGGCAGAGCAGTGCATCGAAGCGATGCCCTTCAGAGGCAGGAAGTAGTTCATCATGGAGAACATGCCCTTCTTCATCTCGCCGCCATACCATGTATTGATGATAACCTGCTCCTTTGTGGTCACGTTGAAGACAACAGCAGTCTCTGAGTTCAGACCCAGTTCCTTGTAGTTCTCCACCTTTGCCTTGGAAGCGTTGTAGACAACGAAGTCCGGCTCTTGATCCAGCTCTTCCTGGCAGGTCGGCTTGATGAACATGTTGGACACGAAGTGTGCCTGCCATGCTACTTCCATGATGAAGCGGATCTTCATGCGCGTGTCCTTGTTGGCACCGCAGAAACCGTCAACGACAAACAGACGCTTGTTGGAGAGTTCCTTCTTTGCGAGATCGCTCACAGCAGCCCAAGTCTCTTTGGAAGCCTTCTTGTTGTCATTCTTATATTCGTCGGATGTCCACCAAACGGTGTCATGTGAGTTCTCATCATCAACGATGAACTTATCCTTTGGAGAGCGTCCCGTATAGATACCGGTCATTACATTAACCGCGCCGAGTTCCGTCAACTGGCCTTTCTCGAAACCTTCGAGGCCAGCCTTAGTCTCCTCTTCGAAGAGCATCTCATAGGAGGGATTGTAAACTACTTCTGTAGTACCGGTGATGCCGTACTTTTCCAGAACTTTCTTATCAAAACTTGCCATGTTGTAAAATATATTTAGTTATGGATAATCTTAAATAAATCCTTTTGCCTTAAACCGACGGCAAAGTTACGGAAAAAGTGTCGAGTAGCCAACGTAATGGACTTAAAAATCTGTGCCATAATTCCTTTTTAGGTTAAAGAATTTAAAAAAAAATCGGGCAGAAACCTATTTGCAATTCGGAGTTTGCAAAAAATGGATGGTTTTTACTACCTTTGCAAAAAATCTGGACATGAAGATCATCAACCTTAGCGAAACCAACTCGATTATCAACCAATATCTTGCCGAAATCAGGGACAAGGAGTATCAGACCAACCGACTGCTTTTCCGCAACAACATTCTGCGTATCGGGGAGTATGAAGCCTTTGAAATCTCAAAGACTTTAGACTATGAGTGCCGCGACGTGGAGACACCTTTAGGCGTCGCGCAGGTCAATGTGCCGACTGACAAGATCGTCTTAGCGACCATCTTCCGGGCAGGGTTGCCGTTCCACAACGGTTTTCTCAACATCTTTGACCATGCAGGAAACGCCTTCGTATCAGCTTATCGCGAGTACACCGATGCCGAGCACACCCACGTGGGCATCCATGTGGAGTACTTGGCCACGCCGAGCATCGAGGGCAAAAACCTCATCATCGCCGATCCGATGCTTGCCACGGGAGGCAGCATGGAGCTGGGTTACAAGGCCTTCCTCACCAAGGGCACGCCCAAGCAGATCCATGTGGCCTGCGTGATCGCCACACCCGAAGGCATCGAACACATTCAGAAAACCTTCCCCGACGACAAGACGATCGTCTGGTGTGCCGCCATCGACCCCGGCATGAACGAGCACAAGTACATCGTACCAGGCTTCGGCGATGCCGGAGACCTCTGCTACGGCGAGAAGCTCTGACCATAACGGGCCTGCCGGCGCGTCATCCCAGGTCATTCACTTTACGACAAGCGCATCGTCCTTTTCCCTGTCGCCGCCCCACGGCCCACCGCTTCCTTCAAGCGAATCCATCCTAAGTGCGACGGACGGAGACCGCTTTTTCCTTCCATATTTTAAAACTCCCTTATAATCAAACACTTACGCCGCCCTTCGCGGAGCTATCCTCCGGGCCGTCCAAAGCATAGCTCCGGGCAGCCTAAAGCTATGCTCCGGGCTGCCCGGAGCATAGCTCTGCGCGACGCATCAGATTCATCCGTGAAATCCGCATGATTTTCAGGTACCGTTGACATGAATTTTATGGATATTGAGGATGATCATCACACGGCCCTTGACCGAATCATTTTGCGGCCGTGAGTCTGCCGTAGGGGCGGATCAGCGTATCCGCCCACAAGAGGCGAAACATCCAACATCAATCGTTGATCCGCACCCATCGCCATTCCATTCCCACCGTAGGGGCGGATCTGCGTATCCGCCCGCAAGGGGCGAATGCAACCGGAAAACAGCACTTTGATCATGAATGTCGGTTGCGGATGGCAAAATGCGGACGGGCGTTCGTACCATGTTCTTATTCCATCGGATTGATTGCGGGCGGATACGCAGATCCGCCCCTACGGCTGTCAGGTGTCTATAGCGTCTGCCCTCCTCCACTCGGAAGAGCTAATGGCGGCGCTTGCGGACGGGCACAAGGTCTGCACGCTATGCGCCGGAAGCGCAAGGGGGTGACAGGGAAACGCGGGGTGAGGGAATCGGAAAGGGCGCTCCGGATGATCCTTGAGCGCCCTTTCATGTGTGCGGAGCCGCCTGACGACGGTGGTTTCCGGGTTATTTCACTTCCCAGATGTCGTTGGTTTCGAGCAGTTCGGCAAAGTTATGGTAGGCCTTCTTGCCCTTCACTTCTTCGATCTGTGCATTGACCGCCTCGTCGTAAGTAGGCGCGTCGACGTCGCGGATGACGCCTAAGGCGACGGGGAATCCATGCTCATTGTCCATCATGGCGAGCTTGAGCTGCAGCGTGTCGTCCTCGCAATGGCTGTCATGTACGAGGATATCGTTGATGGTTACACCGTTTTCGCCGATTTTGACGACCTTCAGTCCGAAGCCTTCCTGCATGAGTCCATACTCGTCATGCTCACCGAAGACCAGCGGTTTGCCGTCTTCGACATAGATGGCGTTCTTCTTCCGGCCTTCCTTTGTATAGATAGGTTCATAGCATCCGTTGTTGAAGATGACGCAGTTCTGCAACACTTCGCATACGGCGGCGCCCTTGTGCATGTGCGTCCGCTTGAGCATCTCGACGGTGTGTGGACCGTCCGTGGCCACGGTACGTGCGAAGAAATGGCCGCGGGCACCAAAGCAGAGTTCGGCAGGGCGGAACGGATCTTCAACCGTACCATAGGGGCTTGACTTCGACACGAATCCGCGCGGGCTCGTGGGCGAATACTGTCCCTTGGTCAGTCCGTAGATCCGGTTGTTGAGCAAGATCATGTTCAAGTTGACATTCCGCCGCATAGCATGTATGAAGTGGTTGCCTCCGATAGCCAGTCCGTCACCGTCTCCGCTGATCTGCCATACGGCCAGTTCGGGGTTGACCACCTTTACGCCTGTAGCAACTGCGGCTGCGCGGCCATGAATGGTCTGCATGGCGTAGGTGTTGACATAGTAGGGAAGGCGGCTGGAGCAGCCGATACCGCTGATCACTGCAGTCTCGTAGGGCGGGATCCCCAATTCAGCCATTGCCTTATGCAGGCTGGCCAGAAAGAAGTGATCACCACAACCGGGACACCATCTGGGCTGTCCCTTCTTGAAATCTTTTGCTGTATATTGGTTTGGCATGATTGTTTTCTCCTGTTAAAGCTGAATGATGTTGTCTTCAAAGGTCTTTCCGGTCATGTTGGGAGATTCGATGATTTTCTCGAATTCGCGTACCAACTCACTGACAACGAATGGCTGTCCCTTGACCTGATTGAACTGATAGGGTGCGAAGTTGTTGATTCGGATGCGGAGCAAGGCGGCCAGTTGTCCGAGGTTTTGCTCTGCCACTACCACCTTTTTATATTTCATCAGCACGTCGGGCGTGTTTTTGGGCAGCGGATTGATATACTTGAACTGGGCCAAAGCGACCTTGTGCCCGCGTTTCCGCAGCTCTTCCATGGCCGTATAGAGATGTCCATAGGTGCTCCCGAAGCCCACGATGAGCAGTTCGGCATCGTCTTTGTCGCCCTGAACTTCCTGATCAGGCACCTTGATGCCGGCCACTTTCTCAAACCGGAGGTGGTCCATGAGGTCATGATTTTCAGGCTCTGTCGAGATGGCACCCGTCTCGCCGTCCTTCTCCAGTCCACCCAAGATATGCTGGTAGCCCTCTTGTCCGGGGATCGCCCAATAGCGGACATGGGTCTTCGGATCACGCCCGTAAGGCGTATATTTATACTTCTGGGCAGGCGTCACATAGTGGGGTCGGATCGCAGGCATCTCGCTGATCTCCGGAAGTCGCCATGCGGCTGATCCATTGGCAATAAACGCGTCGGTCAGCAGGATGACGGGGGTGAGATATTCCAGTGCGATCTTCGACGCCATGTATGCGGCATCGAAGCAGTCGGTCGGGCTGAGGGCGGCAATGATGGGCATCGGGCTTTCGCCGTTGCGGCCGTAGAGCGCCTGCAGGAGGTCCGTCTGCTCGCTCTTGGTGGGCAGTCCGGTGGACGGTCCGCCGCGCTGCACGTCGATGACGACAAGCGGCAGTTCGTCAATGACGGCTAAGTTCATGGCCTCAGATTTCAGGCAGATGCCCGGTCCTGATGTCGAAGTGGCGGCCAAAGCACCCGCGAAAGAGGCGCCGACGGCACTTGCGCAGCCGGAGATCTCATCCTCACACTGGGCCGTGATGACCCCCAGAGACTTGTGCTTGGACAGTTCGTGCAGGATATCGGTGGCCGGCGTGATGGGATAAGAGCCGAGATAGAGCTTCAGTCCGGCCCGCTCGGCAGCGGCGATGAGGCCGTATGCGGTTGCCTTATTGCCCGTGATGTCCATGTATCGACCCGGTTCTTTCACGCGGGAGTCAATCCGATAAGTAGACGGAACGCTGGCGTGGACATTGTGTCCGTAGTCATAACCGGCGTTGACCACCATGATATTGTTTTCTGCCAGCTGCGGCTTCTTGGCAAACTTCTCTCGCAAGAAGTTTTCAACAAGTGACAGTTCACGGTTGAAAAGCCAGCATACGAGGCCTAAGGCAAACATGTTGCGGCACTTGAGGATAGATTTGTTGTCAAGTCCCGACTCCTTCAGGCAATCCTTGACCATCCTCGTGATCGGACAGGCGATAACTCTGTCGGGGTCGATACCCATCTCCCGCAGATAGTCATCAGAGCTGAATTCGGCCCGCTTGAGATCTGAGGAGCCGAAGCTGTCAGTGTCAATGATGATCGTAGCCTGCGGTTTAGCAAACTTGTACTGCGTTTTAAGGGCTGCGGCATTCATTGCCACGAGCACGTCACACTGATCGCCGGGCGTGTAGACACGGCCTGCGCCGATGTGAACCTGATAACCAGAAACACCAGTAAGTGATCCTTGCGGAGCACGGATGTCCGCAGGATAGTCCGGAAATGTTGAAATACCGTTTCCTACTGTTGCCGAAACGGTAGAAAAGATCGTACCGGCGAGTTGCATTCCATCGCCGGAATCACCCGAGAAACGAACCACGACCTGATCCAGTTCCTTCACTTCTAATTCTTCTGCCATAAAATTTGGACGCTTTGAAAGATTTTTAAGTTAACGACTGCAAAGATGGGAATTAATATTGAACCTGCAAAATATAAACCGGATTATTATCCCGCCTTTTATCAATATTTAAAAGATGACCCGCCCAAAAACTCCCTCAAGAGGCTCGTCGGAGGCAACTGACGATTGGGAATGGGCTGAAAATAACGGAGAAACTTGCGCAGGCGGTAGGCCTCACTGTACTCTTCGCAATTCTCCGGAACCAGCTCCAGCAGCGGCTCGGCCTGCTGCTTGATGACGGCCAGCTCAAACAACATGGCCGTATTGAACATCACATCTGCATTCTCCTGATAGGGGAAGATCCACTTGTTTTCGCCCGCACGGACGCTGGGCCATCGCTTGATGGTGTTCTGGGCATCCACGCCGCGGTACTTGTAGTCACGGATGATGCGCCGGAGCAAGCGGTTGTCCGTCGTGGGAATATAATTATGGTCATCGAGCAGGATGGTCGTCAGCGCGGAAGCATATACGCGGAATTTCTGCGCTTCGGGCACCTGGGCGGTCAACTCGGGGTTTAAGGCATGGATGCCTTCCACGATCAGCACGTTGTGCTCATCCATCCGCAGTTTCCGTCCGCTGCGTTCGCTCTTGCCTGTTTGGAAGTTATACTTGGGCAACTCGACCTCTTCGCCTTTGAAAAGCGCGTTGAACTGCTGATTGATAAGCGGAATATTGAGCGCATAGAGACTCTCGTAGTCCATCTCTCCGGCCTCATCCAGCGGAGTGAACTCACGATCCACGAAGTAGTCATCGAGGCTTATCTGGAGCGGACGGATGCCATTCGCCAACAGCTGGACGGACAACCGCTTGCACGTAGTGGTCTTTCCGGATGACGAAGGTCCGGCGAGCAGCACCACCTTCACTTCTTTCCGGCGCGTGATCTCGTCCGCAATGCGCGATATTTTCTTTTCCTGCAGCGCCTCGCAAACATTGATCAAGTCGGTCACGTGACCGGCTTTAATGGCCCGGTTGAGATCACCCACGGTCCGAACACCCATGATATCCTGCCAACGGTGATGCTCTTGGAAAATCTCGAACATCTTGTCCTGCTGCGTCATCTCGTCCAACCGCGAGGGATCCTTCAATGAGGGGATGCGCAGAAGCAGCCCGTCATAGTAAGGCTCAAGCCCGAAGAGATAAAGCTTGGACGTGTCGGTCAGCAAGGCACCATAGTAATAATCCACATAGTCATCAATCTGATAGTAGGTCGTGTAGAGCGATCCGATGCTTTCAAGGAGCTTCACCTTGGCCTCGTCACCTTTCTCGCGGAACATCCGGACGGCTGCTTCGGTCGGCGTTTCGAAGCGTCGGACAGGGATATGAGCGTCAATGATCTCCTGCATGCGGGTACGGATGGCATCCACATCCTGCCGCTCCACCTTGTGCCCGATCTGCAGATCGACGTAATAGCCGTTGGATACGGGGATGTCAATCACCACTTCCGATCCCGGATAAAGATCGTGGATGGCCTTGCAGAGCACAAAGAAGAGGGTCCGCGTATAGACCCGCGAGGCCGACGGAGAACGGAGATCCTGGAACTCCACGTCCTTATTGTGATAGAGACGATAGTGCATTCCCTCAACCACATTATTCACCTTGGCACTGATGGGACCATAAGACATCCGGAGATTAAATTCACGAAAAACATCAGAAAGCGTGCTTCCGATGCGGACTTCTTGACTTTTTTTATTATTTTTGCAACGGATTTGTATCATCTGTTTCATTGCTATGACAGTGGCGTTGATGTGACAATGCCATGCCAAAGATAGACAATGTTTTGCAATCTACCAACAAAGTGACATTACAAATAGTTAAAAAACATGTCGATTTGTCATTTCTATCTTGGGGTTGCTCATCAATCCGAGCCGTCAGCGAACTCCTTCCGAGGAGGCGTCCTGCTGCCTGATGTCGGCTACGCAACATCCTATTCTCCATGTGCCAGTGGTGTCAGAGGCCTCCTGCCTGATGATACTGACACGTTGGTTTCATACACTTCTCCGCTCGCTTATCCACTATTAAATCCATAATTCCTATGAATGGAAATTACATTGTCATCTTCTTACAGATCTTAGGTTCACTGGCACTCCTCATTTATGGAATGAAAGTGATGAGCGAAGCATTGCAGAAGATGGCCGGTTCACAACTGCGCCACATCCTCGGAGCAATGACAACCAATCGTTTCACCGGCCTGATCACAGGCATGTTCATCACCTGTGCCGTGCAGTCTTCATCAGCCACCACTGTCATGACGGTGAGTTTTGTGAATGCCGGACTGCTCACCTTAGCCCAGGCCATCTCCGTCATCATGGGTGCGAACATCGGCACCACGCTCACCGCATGGATCATGTCCTTAGGCTACAATGTCGATCTGACGATGGCGGTCTTCCCGGCTTTCTTCATCGGCATCATTCTCATCTACACCAAGCGCAGCCGTTACGTGGGCGATTTTCTATTCGGCATCGCCTTCTTGTTCTTCTCGCTGGTTCTTCTGAGCAACGCCGGGAAGGCTCTTGATCTGGCCCACAACGCCGACGCGATCAGCTTCTTCTCATCGTTCGACACCAAAAGCCATTTCACCATCTTTATCTTCCTGCTCATCGGAACCGTCATCACCTGCATCGTGCAGAGCTCTGCGGCAGTCATGGCCATCACCATCATGCTCTGCTCGACGGGCGTACTCCCTATCTATTTGGGCATTGCGCTGGTGATGGGTGAGAACATCGGTACCACGGCCACAGCCAACTTAGCCGCCTTAGGCGCAAACACCCAAGCCCGACGAGCTGCCTTCGCACACCTGCTGTTCAATGTCTTCGGCGTCGTCTGGGTCATGCTGCTGTTCTATCCCTTTGTGGGTATGGTGTGCAGATTAGTAGGCTACGACCCGGAGGGCATCGGTTACACCGTGGCACAGCGTGCGACCATTCTGCCCATTGTGCTCGCGGCCTTCCACACCTGCTTCAATGTCACCAATACGGCTTTGCTCATCTGGTTCATCCCGCAGATGGAGAAGGTGGTTTGCTCCATCATTAAGAGTAAGGGAAAGGGCAATGGAGACGAAGACGAATTCCGCCTTCGCTTTATCCAAGTGGGCATCATGAAGACACCGGAACTGTCGGTTCTCGAGGCTCAAAAGGAGGTCCAGAGCTTCGCCGAGCGCATGAAGCGGATGTTTGGCATGGTGACTGAACTGCTCGGAGAGCGCGACCAGAACAAGTTCGTAAAGCTTTTCTCGCGCATTGAGAAATATGAAGGCATCAGCGACAATATGGAAATCGAGATCGCCAACTACCTCAACAAGGTCTCTGACGCTCATCTCAGCGACGACACAAAGGCCAAAATCCGTGCCATGTTGCGCGAAATATCCGAAATAGAGAGCATCGGAGATTCTTGTTACAACATGGCCCGAACCATCAACCGCAAGATGGCGGGCAAGGAAGACTTCACCGAACAGCAGTATGAACACATCCACCAGATGTTCGAACTGACAGATGACGCACTCACACAGATGAACCTCATGCTCACCACACCCCATGAACGCATCGACTTCAACAGGTCTTTCAACATCGAAAACGAGATCAACAACTATCGCAATCAGCTAAAGAGCCAGAACATCAAGGATGTCAACAACAACCTGTACACCTACTCTATCAGCACCATGTATATGGATCTCATCCAGGAGTGCGAGAAATTAGGCGACTATGTGGTCAACGTCGTAGAGGCCAGATTAGGCGCGAAGCAGCAGGAGGTCTGATCTTTACACATGCGAAAACAATATTCCGGCGGGCGGAGAAAAATGCTCCGCCCCGACCGGACTCTCCTACCAAATCAATTAAAAACTATGTATAAACAAATCTTATCCATCATCTTTGCGGCCGTGACCTACAGTGCCACCGCCCAGCAGATCAATGACAGCAACACGCCTCTGCATCTCCTCAAGCCCGACTACAAACTCGCCTACGGCGTGTCCCGCACCGAAGACGTGAAGGCAACCATGGACCGCGTGCTCCGCTATATCAGTTCGTGCACCCCGGCGCAGATCATCGACAAGCGCACAGGGCAGCCTTTGACCGAACTGAAGAAGATCGACGAAAATTCGCAGTTGGCTTCCGGGACTTTCAGACTGACCTCTTACGAGTGGGGCGTGACCTACAGCGCATGCCTCGCAGCCGCAAAGGCCACCGGTGACAAGGCCTACCAGACCTACGTCACTGACCGTTTCCGCCTCCTCCGCGATGCTGCGCCCTACTTCCGAAAGGTCTATCAGAAGAAAGGAAGCGTGATCGGCAACATGCGGCAGGTCGTTGACCCGCACGCGCTCGACGACTGCGGCGCCATCTGTGCGGCCATGATCAAGGCCTCCCTTGACGATCCGCAGCTCCGACTCGACAGCCTCATCGCCAACTATTCATCCTATATATTTAATAAGGTGTACCGTCTGGCCGACGGAACCTATGCCCGTACGCGCCCCCATCACAACACGCTCTGGCTCGATGACATGTTCATGGGCATTCCAGCCACGGCCTACATGGGCAGCTTCAGCCGCAACAGCCGCTACTATGACGATGCCGTCCGGCAGGTAAAGCAGTTCTCCGAGCGCATGTGGGTGCCCGAACGCAACCTCTTCAGACATGGTTGGGTGGAGGCGATGAGGCCTCATCCGGCCTTTTTCTGGGGCCGCGCCAACGGCTGGGCACTGCTGACGCTCTGCGAAGTGCTCGATGCGCTGCCTGCCGACCATCAGGGCCGGCCTTTCCTCCTCGACCTGTTGCAGCGTCATATCTATGGTCTCGCCGCCCTACAGGGCAAGGACGGATTCTGGCATCAGCTGCTCGACCGCAACGATTCCTATGAGGAAAGTTCGGCAACGGCCATCTACACCTATTGCATCGCCCACGCCATCAACCGCGGATGGGTGGATGCGCTCGCCTATGGACCTATGGTTCAGCTCGCCTGGCATGCCGTCGCGTCCTCGGTGGAGGCTGACGGGCGCGTCACGGGGACCTGCGTCGGCACGGGCATGGGATTCGACCCGGCATTCTACATGTACCGTCCCGTGAGCCCGGCAGCCGCACATGCTTATGGCCCGGTGATCTGGGCGGGAGCCGAAATGATCAATCTGCTCCGCAAACAGCATCCGAAGATGAACGACAGCGCCGTGCAGTTCTACCCCCACCCCATCGCCACCGACGCGCCGATCTTCAACGCTGACGGCAGCACAAAGTTCTGACCAGCCGTCTGCAAATGCACCACGCGCCTTTCCGTCTGCCCCTCCGTCAAGGAGAGAACAGCACGAAAAGGCGCGTGTATCATATATGCCGCCGACCATCAGTCTACGATCTCGCCCATTTTTTCCCAGATTTTGAGAAACGTCGGGTGATCTACTTTCTTTTCGTACGTCACCTTCACACCTGCGTCCGACAGCAGATCGAAAGCCTGGTCGCTGATGACGTCGGCGTAGACTTCATGCACTCCGCCCTCGACCATTGTGCGGGCGGCTGTGCTCCCGATGGCTTTGTCGGCTAATTTGGCATCAAGCAGCAGCTCAGGTTCTTCGTTGAGGATGTCATACAGCTTTCTCACCCCGCGTCCGTTGAACTTGCGGATATTTCCCTCATGCAGCACCACCAAGGAGCATTGCTCCACGTGCAGCGTGTCAATCAGTTCCTGCATCATAGCGATAATATATTTAGGATAAGTCCAATGACATGATATAGTCGTTCATGAAGAATCCGTTGCCGATGTCAAAATCGCCCTCTCTCACCTTCTTCATCCCCATGTGCTCGTAGAATCCCAATGCCGGGTTGTGCCGATTCACATTGAGTTCCATCGTACAAGGCTTCGGATGCAACTTCCGGATGTATGCGATGGCCTGTTCGAAGAGGAACTTTCCGGCGCCCGAACGCTGCCGCGACGGCAGCACGTAGATCTTCTGCAAGTGAAAGAGGTCGGGGCCCTGCGGCTGTACGGACACATACCCCGCCGGCTGTCCCTCGTCATAGGCGATCAAGTAGACATGTCCCTCGCGCTCCATCTGCCGATGCAGGTTCTCCACCGAGTACATCCAGTCCATCATGAAGTCTATTTGCTCCCTTGTGATGATGCCGCGATAGGTCTGCGGGAACACCTCTTTCGCCATTTTGCGGATCAATTCGCAATCTGCAGTTGTAGCCTTTCTGATTTCCATCTTGCAGCCTTGATTTTTCAGCAAATATACTACTAAAAAACGAAAGAACAAAATCTGCGGGCGAAAAGATTTTCACTCATTATTTAATGTTCGCCGTACAGTCGACCGGCTCAATCTGTCTCACTGCCCGTGCAACTTCAGAAATTGACGCCGAAGGTCAGATTGAAGCAGCCCGTACGCGTGTCGTCGAACGTGTCCTTGCCCACATTGGCCAAGCCGATGTCATAGCTTGCCTCCAAATAAAGCATCTGGAAGCTGACCCCGCAGCCCATTTTCAGCCCGGCATCATAGCGGTCAAATGCGTCGGGATAGTCACTGCCGAAGCTGCTGTAGGCTTCCCGGTGGGCATAGTCCTTGATCTTTCCACCCACGCCGCACGCGAAATAGCCGCCCAAGAAGGGGTCGATGCTCACGTCGGGACTGACCTGATAGCGATACTTGATCAGCAAGGGCAGCTCTAAGTAGTTGAGTCCGTAGGTGAATTTCGCATTATTATACACACTCTTGCCGCCCTTCTCCGTGTAGTAAAGACCCGATTCGAAGTAGAGGGGAGCCATGTTTGTCAGCTGCGTACCTATGGCGAAGCCCACGTTCAAGCCTGTCTTCGCATCCGTGGCATCAAGTACGGGGGAGTCGGAATTGACTGTCGACAGCCCTAAACCGATCCTGAAGCCGTAGTAGGTGCCATAGTTGTTCATCCGGTAACGATAGTTTCCATAGCTTGCGCGATGCCGGGGCGGGATTGGTTTGCCGTTCGGATAATACTGAGCCATCACAGGTGCTGCCATGAGCAGCAATGTCAACATCAAGAATATCAACTTTTTCATCATACTTCATTTTTTGATTACTGATGCAAAAGTAAGCATTCGACCCGGACGGACCATGCGGATTTCTCCTATTTCTGATTAGGGAAATCCCTCCAGACTGCGGCAGCATCCTTTTTTTGAGGAAAGTCCGAGCTCGCCACTGCACCCCTCCTCTTCCGGCTCCTCGCCCTCAAGGAGAGGCAAGCCACAGGTTCTAAGCTCTCAACAGACTGCACAACTCGCGCATTCCCTCGCTGGCTCCCTTGCGAATCGTGACCACGTTCTGCCGACCGGCGGCCTTCACGGGTTCCGGATCGATCAGATAGACGGGGACGCCAGGCCGTGCATAGGCCACCAATCCGGCTGCAGGATAGACATTCAACGATGTCCCCACGATCACGAAAACATCCGCCTGCCCGGCCTCGACGACCGCTTCCTCCATCTTGGGGACGCTCTCTCCGAAGAATACGATATAAGGCCGAAGCAGCGAACCGTCGGCGGCGCGGGCTCCGGGAGCGACATCCGGATCGGCCTCCGTCAGCGTGCGGACGAACCGTTCGTCGTATGGAGACCGGCTGGAGCAAACCTTCGCCAGTTCGCCGTGCAGATGGATCACGTGCGAAGAACCGGCTTTCTCGTGCAGATTGTCCACGTTCTGCGTAATGACGGCAACCTCAAAGTCGCGCTCCAAATCACTGATGAGCCGGTGGCCTTCATTGGGCTGGGCCGCAAAAAGCTTCCTCCGCAGCATGTTGTAGAAGTTGTTGACCAACTCGGGATCCCGTTCCCAACCCTCATGTGACGCTACTTGCTCGACCGGATAGTTCTCCCAAAGCCCGTCGCTGCCGCGAAAGGTCTTGAAACCACTCTCTACCGACATGCCGGCACCTGTCAAAAAAACAATCTTCTTCATAACTTCAGCTTTTTAACTGACAACACCCGAAGGGCCCAAAATCAGGCGCGGCTATCTTCGGAGCATGGACAACCGCCTGCAGATATGCTTCTCCGCCGTTGTCTTAATAATGCACAAAAATAACAATTTTTTCGCTATTGCTGCGATATTCATATAAAATAATGTTATCTTTGCACATTATTAATCAGCAGAAAACAGACAAACATGGATAAAGTTAGTTACGCTTTAGGCCTCGGCATCGGCCGTCAGTTGAACGAGATGGGAGCCAACGGCCTCAACATCGACGATTTCTCTCAGGCCATCAAGGACGTGCTGACCGGCAGAGAGCCACAGATCGGCGATCGGGAAGCGCAGACCATCGTGCAGGAGTTCTTTCAGAAGCAGGAAGCGAAACAGCAGGCTGCCAACGCCGCCAGAGGCAAGGAGATGCGGGAGAAGGGAGAAGCCTATCTCGCCGAGAATGCCAAGAAGGAGGGCGTAAAGACCCTCGCCAGCGGACTGCAGTATCAAGTACTCAGGGAAGGAAACGGCAACAGGCCCAAGGCAACTGACAAGGTGAAGTGCCACTACGAAGGTATGCTCGTCGACGGAACGGTCTTTGACAGCAGCTTACAGCGCGGAGAGCCCGCCACATTCCCCCTCAACCAGGTCATCGCCGGGTGGACGGAAGGGCTGCAGCTCATGCAGGAAGGAGCCAAATACCGCTTCTTCATCCCCTATCATCTCGGTTACGGCGAGCGGGGAGCCGGCAACGCCATTCCTCCATACGCAGCCTTGATTTTCGATGTCGAATTGATCGAAGTGATTTAAATAAAAACTATAAAAATGAAAAAATTGACTTTCGCAGCCGCCATGGCTATTGCGGTTGCTGCATTCACATCCTGCGGCAACTCCACCCCCAAAGCTAACCTGAAAACAGATGTTGACTCTATGAGCTACGCCATCGGTCTCTCCCAGACCCAGGGGCTGAAAGAGTTCTTGGTAGGACGCATGAGAATCGACACGACCTACATGGAACAGTTCATCAAGGGACTCAACGACGGCGCCAATGCCGGTGACGATAAAGGAAAGGCAGCATACTATGCCGGCATCCAGATCGGCCAGCAGATCTCCAATCAGATGATCAAGGGCATCAACGATGAGGTGTTCGGCGAAGACTCCACAAAGTCTATCTCGCTCAAAAACTTCATGGCAGGATTCGTCGCAGGTACGACCGGCAAGAACCAGCTCATGACCATGGACATTGCACAGCAGGTCGCACAGCAGAAGACACAGGCCATCAAGCGCCAGAGCATGGAGAAACAGTTCGGCGCAAACAAGGCTGCGGGCGAGAAATTCCTTGCCGAAAACAAAAAGAAACCGGGCGTGAAGGTGCTCCCCAGCGGCGTTCAGTACAAGGTGATCAAAGTCGGAAACGGCCCCATGCCTAAGGACACCTCCATGGTCAGCGTCAACTACGAGGGACGGACGATCGACGGCAAGGTCTTCGACAGCTCCTACAAGCGCAACCAGCCGCTCAAGCTGCGTGCCAATCAGGTGATCAAGGGATGGACCGAAGCACTGGTCCACATGCCTGTCGGATCCGTATGGGAGGTCTACATCCCGCAGGATCTGGCTTACGGAGACCGTCAGCAGGGCAACGACATCAAGCCGTTCTCTACGCTGGTCTTCAAGATCGAACTTCTCGGAATCGAATAATTCAACGGATATAAAAGGAAAGGGGCGGGCATGTATGTTCGCCCTTTTTTCAAGAAAAGCTATCAATTCAAGAACATGAAAAAGATTATCTTCCTTTTGGGAATGCTTCTCGCCAGTACGGCATTCAATGTCACACTGGCCGAAAACAAGAAGGACAAGAAAAAGAAACAAGCCGAAGAGGCTCCCCTCAAATTGGAATCAGCGGCCGACTCGATCAGTTACGCAGCCGGAATGACCGCCACACAAGGGCTCATCCCCTTCATCCAGCAGCAATACGGTGTCGATACGACCTACATGGCCGACTTCATCACGGGTTTCAAGGAAGCCCTATCGCAGGCTAAGGATCCCCGTTTCAAGGCTTATAATGCCGGTGCCCAGATCGCCGAAATGGCTGCCGGGCGCATCTTCCCGGGCATGAAGACTGCCTTCGACGGCACCCCCGACTCGCTCTCAGCCGACATCTTCTACCGCGGTTTCGAAGCTGCACTCCATGGCGACTATCACGTTTACGCACAGACCGAGGCCCAGCAGTTCTTCGAGAAACGCCAGCAACAGATCACCGATGCCAAGAACGAGGCTTACAAAAAGCAAAATGACGAATGGCTCGCACAGAACAAGACGAAGCCGGGCGTACAGACTACGGCCAGCGGACTGCAATATAAGGTCATCACCAACGGCACTGGCGAGAAGCCGAAAGCAGGCGACAAGGTCACCGTACGCTATGAAGGCAAGATGATCGACGGCACCGTCTTCGACAGCTCCTATAAACGCAAGCCCGACACATCAACTTTCGGCATCGACCAGGTCATCAAGGGATGGACCGAAGGACTGCAGCTCATGCCCGTCGGAAGCAAGTGGGAGCTTTACATCCCGCAGAATCTGGCTTATGGAGAGCGGAATGCAGGCGAAATCAAACCGTTCTCCACGCTGATCTTCACCGTCGAACTGGTCAGCATAGAGCATCCCGCCACACCGGCGAAAAAATAACTCTTGCCCTTGCGGACGATCACGATCCGCAGGGCGGAAAGCGGATACCGTCGCGCCGAAAGCCGATGCCGGATCACGCTCACTGACAAGGCCGCAGAGGAAGCCGACAACGCTTCGCCTGCGGCCTTTGACGTTTCGGCTCCCCGCCACACGCATCCACCGCCCGCATTCCGCCGCCCATCTGTATCATGAGATTCACCGATCTACAGCCGGAGTTGTCATCCCGTCGGGCAAGAGCTATGCTCCGGGGCGTCTAAAGCTATGCTCCGCGCGCCCCGGAGCATAGCTTTAGACAGGCCAAAGGATAGCTCCGCCAACGCCTTGGCAATCAATTAGTTGGAAAGGATCATTTTTCCGCAGCCGACGGACGGAAAAAATGCCGTTAACGGACTTATTCCAAACAAATTGCACGGATAATCTAAAAAAATCGCGCAATTTGTTTGGCGTGTCATTAAAAATAACTACATTTGCTTACATTTTGTAAACCTATAGAAACCTGATCATGGAAAAGATCGACAAACTGGACAAGAAAATACTGAGCATCCTGTCGCGCAACGCCCGCATTCCGTTCAAAGACGTAGCTGCTCAGTGCGGCGTTTCGCGTGCCGCCATCCATCAGCGCGTGCAGCATCTAGTAGACGGAGGCATCATCACAGGCAGCGGATTCGATGTCAATCCGAAGAGTCTCGGCTATTCAACCTGTACCTATGTGGGCCTCAACTTGGAGCGCGGGAGCATGTACAAGGAAGTCGTGGAACGGTTGGACAAAATCCCCGAGATCGTGGAATGCCATTTCACCACAGGCCCCTACACCATGCTCATCAAGCTGTATGCACGTGACAACGAACAGTTGATGGACCTGCTGAACAACCGCCTGCAGCGCATTCCGGGCGTCGTGAGCACCGAAACGCTGATCTCACTCGAACAGAGCATCAAGCGCGAGATCCCCGTATCGATCGAAGAGTAAACGAGCACAATGGACTGTTTCAACCTCAAGACTCACCTGAATCAGATTTACGCGCATTTTCCCGAGGCTTCCCGCAAACCGATGATCGGTCTCTCGGCCAATTATCGGGATGGGGACGCGACCCTGCGCGACCGGTATTACAAGCAGATCATCACCGCCGGAGGCATCCCCGTGATCCTTCCGCCGACGGCTGACCGAGAAGTTTTGGTCAACACATTAGACCGCCTCGACGGCCTCCTGCTGACCGGAGGAGGCGATTACAACCCACTTTGGTGCGGCGAAGAACCCGTCTGCAACCTGCACACGATCAACAGCGAGCGCGATTTGCCCGAACTGTTGCTCACGCAGCTGGCCTACAACCGTCAGATACCGATCCTCGGCATCTGCCGCGGCATCCAGACACTCGCCATAGCCTTAGGCGGAAGCGTGCGCCAGGACATCTATTCCGACACGCGCCCGGTGGATCCAGCTTCCGGAGAGACCTTCACGCCAGCCTTCATCAAGCACAGTCAGGATGCAGAGAAATCGGAACCGACGCACGCTGTCCGCATCTCCCGCGGATCCATCTTGGCACAGATCTATGCGCCTGACGCATCATCTGCCTCCGCCACAGCTGACAAGGGCCGCGACGGCGACATCCGTATCTACGTCAATTCCTATCATCATCAGGCCGTCGGTGACGCAGGCAAGCGGTTCCGCGTCACGGCCGTAGCCCCCGATGGGGTCGTCGAAGGCATGGAAAGCAGCGAGGCAAAGCCCATCCTCGGCGTACAATGGCACCCCGAATGGATGGGCAGCGAAGGGCAGAAACTGTTCGGCTGGCTCGTACGCGAAGCCGAAACGTTCGTCAAAGCGAAGTCGCTTCACCATCGCATCCTCACCCTCGACACCCACTGCGACACGCCGATGTTCTTCCCGCAGGGCATCGATTTCGGACGCAGAGACCCGCGCGTGTGCTACGATCTGCAGAAGATGGCCGAAGGACGCACCGATGCCGTGACCATGGTAGCCTATCTCCCGCAGCCGAAGATCGGCGAGACCTTCTCCTCAAAGGTCGACTTGCGGGGCATCAGAACTCACAACCCCGACCTCGTCGGCCGCTATCCCGGTCTGGCAGAGGACGAACCCACCATCACTCCGAATGCCTTCGCTGACCTCATCTTCGACAAGATCGAGGCCATCGTGCAGCAATACAGCCCCTACGTCAGCATCGCCCGCACCCCGCAGGATCTCTATGCCGACAAGCGCAACGGGCGCAAAAGCATCATGCTGGGCATCGAGAACGGGCTCGCCCTCAATCATGACCTCACCAATGTGAAGCACTTCGCCCAGCGCGGAGTGGTCTATATCACGCTCTGCCACAATGGTGACAACGATCTGTGTGACAGCGCACGGGGCTGCAACACGCACCAGGGCGTCAGCCTCTTCGGCGAAAAGGTCATCCGGGAAATGAACCGTCAGGGCATCATGGTCGACCTCTCCCATGCCGGCGAGAAGTCTTTCTACGACGCACTCGACATCAGCACCACCCCCATCGTGTGCAGCCACTCCGACTGCAAGGCGCTCTGCGACGTGCCGCGCAACCTCACCGACGACCAGCTGCGTGCCCTCTCGGCCCGCGGTGGCGTAGCCCACATGACGCTCTACAACAACTTCCTCCGCCCGGCAGGAGAAGCCTCGGTCCTCGACCTCATCGATCATCTCGAGCATGCCGTCAGCATCATGGGCATCGATCATGTGGGATTGGGCACCGACTTCGATGGCGACGGTGGCGTCAAAGGCTGTGCCGACGCCTCCGAACTGGTCAACTTCACCCGACATCTGCTCCGCAAGCGCTACTCGGAGCGCGACATCGAGAAGATCTGGGGCGGCAACTGGCTCCGTGTGATGACACAGGTGCAGAACGAAAAGCATTAATCCGGAAGGCCGGAAGTTCAGTCCCGAAATGGCAATATATATATGAAAAAATCAATGAAGATAACTATCGGCATCGTCATCGGCCTTGCGGCCGTCGTAGGCGCCAGTCATTTATACAACAAGCAAGCCTCCTCTCCCGAGACCGAAGAGATGGAAGAGGCGGAAAAGGTGAAGCCTGTCGGACCGGCATTCGATGCCGACTCGGCCTACGCTTTCGTCAAGTCGCAGTGCGACTTCGGTCCTCGCGCGATGAATACCGCGGCGCATGACCGCTGCGCAGCATGGATCATCGGCAAGTTCAAGCAGTATGGCTGCACCGTGAAGACGCAGAATGCCGATCTGAAAGGCTATGACGGCACTGTCCTGAAGAGCTGTAACATCATCGCAAGCACCCATCCCGAAGCCACCACGCGCATCCTCATCTGCGCCCATTGGGACTCCCGGCCGTGGGCGGACAATGATCCCGACTCAACCAAATGGCGCACCCCGATCATCGCCGCCAATGATGGGGCGAGCGGAGTGGGCGCCATGATCGAGCTCGCAAGGCTCATTCAGGCCAACCCCTTGCCGCATCAGGAGAACACGCCCATAGGCATTGACTTCGTCTGCTTTGACGCGGAGGACTGGGGGACGCCACAATGGGCGGACACGGAGGATGATCCTGCCAGCTGGGCATTAGGCGCCCAGCACTGGGCCGGCAATCTTCCGCAGGGCTATGAAGCCCGTTACGGCATCCTGCTTGATATGGTCGGCGGTCAGGGAGCACGCTTCTACCGCGAAGGGATGTCCATGCAGTATGCGCCGGAGATTGTAAAAAAGGTGTGGAAAGCAGCGCGCCAGGCCGGCTATGGATCGTTTTTCCCGAAGCAAGACGGCGGTATGATCACCGATGATCATGTTCCCGTGAACCAGACTGCAAAGATCCCGACCATCGACATCATTCCTTATTATCCGCAATGTGAGCAAAGCAGCTTCGGTCCGACATGGCACACGGTGGCCGACGACATGGATCACATCGACCGAAACACGCTCAAAGCCGTAGGACAGACGCTCGTACAGGTGCTGTGGACGGAAGGGATGTGATGAGGGGAGGAAGGATGAGGTGATGAGAGAGGAAGGATGAGGAAATGAGAGATGAAGGATGAGGTGATGAGAGAGGAAGGATGAGGGGATGAAAGATGAGGGATGAGAGGATGAAAGAGGAGGGGGATTCGTGACCCGAAATCTGTTTGCAGGCCGTCAGAGTTGTCCTGATTCGACTTGGAGCACGATGCGCTCGGTGAGGCGGTCGACACCTTCGGGATCGTAAGACTTCTTCAGACTGGCTCCGTAAATCCACGCGAAAGCCTGATAGATGCCGGCTTTGACGGGCCCGAGAAATGCCTGGATGGCCCCGAAAGCCGAGTTGTTGCATTCGCGGTAGACTAATTTGATGAGCAGTTTCCCCTGCTGATAGGTGAGTTTTTTCATCCTCGGGGTGTACTCCTTGCGTATGCTTTTCTCCACGTATGCCATGTGTGCGTCTTTCGCACGCTTGTTCGGCAGCGTCTCCAAATACTCATAGGTCTCGAGGATGATGCTTCTGATCTCCTTAGCGATAGGCAGCACCTTCTTCACATTGTACACCAAGCGGTTGTAGGCGGCGCGTTGGGCGGCACTGGAGAACTGCACCGTAGGATAGACATAGACATTGTTGAGTTCGACATACTGTATGGAGTCGCGGCCGAAGAGGACCTTCCCGATCTTCACCATAGGCTCGAAGGTGGGATTGTCCATGTCTACGACCTGGTCTTCGGGGTTCACCCGACCCGGCCGGTCATTCTGCCCGAAGGCGCGGATGCTGCCTGCAAGCGCAAGGGCGATCAGAAATGCGATTCTCACTGCTGTCATCGGGTGCAAAAGTAGCGATAAAATCTCGTTGCGAAAAATAATTTCCGTTTTATTTGCTTGATTAACAAATTCAAACTATTTTTGTCCCGTACGGCTTCTATAACAGCCAATCCATGAAACCAACTTCTCCGAATCGGGGAGCTGCAGATTTCCTTTAAGGCCACTACAACCGCCAAACCATGAAACCACAACTGACAATCACCGATCCTGCAGCACGCTTTCGGTGCCTGCGGAGCATTTCAGCCGCCGTCGGACTGCTTGTCTTTTTTCTCTCCGCAGCAGTCACCTGTCCCGTCCATGCACAGCAGTCGCATCCCTGGGAGCAGTATCTTGACCGTGTCATGAATATCGAAGACGTGGAGGAGGACGATCGGACGGCCATCATGGACCAGTTGTCCGACTTGGCCGAACACCCCATCAACCTCAACCGGACGACGCGGAGCGAGCTCGAGCAGCTGCCTTTCCTGACGCCGCAGCAGGTGGAGGACATCGTCGAATACCTCTACCGCTACGGCCCGATGAAGTCGTTGGGCGAACTGGCGATGATCTCTTCGCTCGACTGGGACCACCAACAGCTGCTGCGCTACTTCGTCCGCGCGGACGGAACGCCGCCGGAGCAGGCGCCCCCGTCGCACTCCGGACTGTTTGCACACCCGCGCCACGAGCTGGTGGGGGCTTTCGAGCTGCCTTTCTATGAGCGGCGCGGCGACCGGAAAGGCTATCTCGGCTATCCCTACCGGCACTGGCTGCGCTACACGTATGCCAGCGGCGGCCGCCTCAGGGCAGGCCTCACGGGGGCACAGGATGCCGGGGAGCCGTTCATGGCCGGCAGAAACGGAGCCGGCTACGACTTCTATTCGGCCTTCGTCGAGATACGTGGGGCAGGATCGGTGCGCACGGCCGTCGCCGGCAGATACCGTCTGAAGTTCGGCCATGGACTGATTCTGAACACGGCGCAGGGCTTCGGCAAGCTCTTTGCCCTGTCGTCTCTCGGGCGCGCAGGCACCAACCTGCGGGGCTATTCCTCCCGTGCGGAAGCGTCTTATCTGCAGGGCGCGGCTGCCACGATCGCCCTCCGGCGGCACGTGGACATGACGCTCTTTGCCTCATACCGGTCCATCGATGCCACGCTCAACGCCGACAGCACCTCCGTGGCCACCCTTCTGCGCACGGGACTGCACCGCACCGCGCATGAAATGGAGCGCAAGCACAACACCCGCCAATGGCTTGCGGGAGGCCATGTCGAATGGAACGGCGGCGGTCTGCACGCCGGACTGACCGCCCTCGGCACCGGTCTGGACCGCACGCTCGAGCCCGACGGCGACCGGCTGCGCTACCGATACAGCCCGCGGGGCAGCCGTTTCTGGAACGTGAGTGCCGACTATGGCTATACCTCCCACCGCTTCTCCGTCAGCGGCGAGACGGCTACGGGCGACGCGCACGCCATCGCCACGGTCAACACCGTGAGCCTCTGTCTCGCCGACGGGCTCTCGCTGATGGCTCTGCAACGTTTCTACAGTTGCCGCTATTATGCCCTTTTCAGCCGTACGTTCAGCGAAGGGGGACACACGCAGAACGAAAGCGGCTGCTATGCCGGCATCACCTGGAATCCGGGCAAGTCGCTCAGCCTGATGGCCTACACCGACTATGCCTACTTCGCATGGGCACGCTACGGTGTCTCCCGGCCGTCACACGCCTGGGACAACCTCGTCTCCGCCGCCTGGCAACATGGCATCCTTGGCCTGCAGGCACGCTATCGGGTCCGGCTGAAACAGCAGGACAACGACGGCGCAACGGCGTTGGACAACGTCGTCGAGCAGCGGGCACGCCTCGCGCTGACCGTCAAGACCGACGGTTGGGACCTCCGCACGCAGGCCGACATGGCCCTGTCTGACAACGGTGACGCGAGTTTCGGATGGATGGTCACCCAGCAGTTGGGCTACCGCAGCGACCGTTTGCAGATAGACGGACACGCCGGTTACTTCGACACTGACGACTGGCGTAGCCGTGTCTATGCCTATGAGCGCGGCCTCTACTACACCTTTTCCTTTCCCGCATTCAGCGGTCGTGGCCTCCGCTACGCCTTGCGGGCACAATGGGCGTTCGGTCCGCACCTCACGGGCGTCATGCGCCTGACCACGACCGACTATCTCGACCGCGACCACATCTCGTCCGGCCTGCAGCAGATCGACCGCTCCGCCATGACCGAGTTGGAGCTGCAGTTTCTCGTCCGCCTCTGAACGCGG
>ONHE01000047.1 GCA_900317545.1 uncultured Prevotella sp.
AGCCTCATCCGATACGTGGATCCGGCCGTCGGAACGGGGGCAAAACCGAACGCTTTCTTAGGCGGGGACTCCCAGTTGGGACAGACGATTCCGGCCGTACTCGTGCCCAACGGCATGAACTTCTGGACACCACAGACGGAGGAGACCGAACTCAAATGCGTCGCGCCTTACTATTACAACAAGACAAGACTGCAGGGATTCCGCAACTCCCACTGGATTGTGGGCGGATGCACGCAGGACTATGGATCGGTCACCATCATGCCCATGCTCGGCCGGCTGAAGACGCAGCCTGACGAAAGGGCATCCACCTTCAGCCATGAAGAGGAGACGATGCGGCCCGACTACTATGCCGTGCCGCTCTTCGGGGGCGACATCCGGGCCGAGATGACAGGCACCTCGCGCACGGGTATCTTCCGTTTCACTTTCCGGAAAGCAGGCATGGCCTATCTCGTCGTGACCCCCAACAGCGACGAAGGACAAGGATCGGTATCCATTGATGCCGAACGGGGAGAGGTCACGGGCAGCAATCCCGTGCACCGCATCTATCAGGGATTCGGCGAACCGGCAGGCTTCACGGGCTACTTTCAGGTGCTCACCGGCAAGCGGATCGAACAATACGGGGTCTATGACCATGAAGGCGTGATCGTCGGAAAGGCCGATCTCTCCGCCCGCAAGGCCATGGGCGCATGGATTGGGTTCCATGTCGAGGCCGGAGAGCAGGTGATCGTCAAGGTGGCATCATCGTTCTGCGACGTTGCCGGCGCACGCCTGAACATGGCGAAGGAATGTCCCGGATGGGACTTCGATGCCGTCCGGAATGCGCTGACAGCCGTCTGGGAAGACCGGTTGGGCGCCATCAACGTCGAGAGCACAGACACGACGGCCCTGCAGAAGTTCTATACGGCGATGTATCACGCCTCCTTCCTCCCCCACGCCATCAACGATGCCGACGGCCGCTATCCGTCTTTCGCGGGCGGGCGGACGGTCTGCCACACCGACGGAGACTATTATGACGACTACAGCATGTGGGATACCTATCGCGCGCTCCATCCCCTTCTCAGCATCCTTTACCCCCGACAGACGGGCGAGATGATCCAGTCGCTCGTGGATAAGTATGAGCAAGGCGGCTGGCTACCGATCTTTCCTTGCTGGAACAGCTACACTTCCGAGATGATCGGTGACCATTGTGCTTCGCTCATCGCCGATGCCTGGCTCAAGGGCATCCGCAATTTCGACATCGCGAAAGCCTACACAGCCCTGCGCAAGAACGCCTTCCGGCAACCCGATTCGTATCAGGACTATTGCGACGGGAAGGGCCGTCGCGCGCTCACATCCTATCTCCGCTACGGCTACATTCCGCTTGAGGACTCGGTGAAGGAGGCCTTCCACAAGGCCGAACAGGTGTCGCGCACCTTGGAGTATGCCTATGACGACTTTGCCCTGGCACAACTTGCCCGAAGCTTGGGCCATCGCAGGGATGCCGACACGCTCTACCAGCGTGCGATGAACTATCGCAACGTGATCGACCCGCGCACCGGCTACGCTCAGGGCAGACATGCCGACGGCTCGTTTCTCACGGCCGACAATGCCTTCACAGCCTGCTCCTTCATCACCGAAGGCTATCCCTGCCATTACACATGGTATGCCCCGCATGATCCTTACGGCCTCATGCGCCTCATGGGCGGCAGAAAGGTCTATACGGCCAAGCTCGACTCCATGTTCACCGAAGGACGCTACTGGCACGGCAACGAACCCTGTCATCAGGTCGCCTATATGTTCAATTATGCCGGCCAACCGTGGAAGACGCAGCGATGGGTGCGCAAGATCATGGAGACGGAATACCGCACTGGATCCGACGGACTCTCCGGCAACGACGACGCCGGACAGATGTCGGCCTGGTATGTCTTCTCCTCTCTCGGCTTCTATCCGGTCTGCCCGGCCAGCGGCCACTATGTGATCGGCAGTCCGGTGTTCTCCTCCGCCGTCATCCGACTGCCCGGCGGCAAGCACTTCACCATCCGAGCCGTCAACGCATCTCCCACCAATATCTATATCCAAAGCGCACGCCTCAACGGCCGCAGCTATGACCGCAACTATCTGCTCCATGCCGATATCGCCCGCGGAGGTACCATCGAGTTTGTCATGGGCAGCCAGCCCAATCCACGATGGGCATCATCCGCCCGCAGCTGCCCACCGAAATTGATGCCATAAACAGCCGAAACATGAAACTCAGACACATGATCCTCTTGGCCGGCATGGTCCTCAGCCTGCTGCCATTGACCGCCAAAGACTTCCTCGCAACCGACTTCGGTGCTGCAGGAAACAATCAAAAACTCAACACGAATGCCATCCAGACGGCCATTGACCACATCGCCCGAAAGGGCGGCGGACGACTTGTCTTCACACCGGGAACCTATCTCACAGGATCCATACAGCTGAAGTCGAACGTGGAGATTCATCTCCAGCGGGGAGCAGTGATCAAAGGATCGCCCGACTCACGCGACTACTCGCCCATCAACGACACGCCTTCCGGAAGCACAAAGCGCAACGATGACTCGCGGCTCGCGCTCATCCTCGCCCGTCAGGCCACCGGAATAGCGCTCACAGGCGAAGGCACCATCGACGGCAATGGACTGCTCGTGGCGCTCGATGCCGACTCTCTGCACCACGCAGGCATACGCGTGGACCCCAACTATAACACGCGCCGCAAGCGGCCCAGTGAACTCGTGCGCCCCAAGCTCTTCTACTTTCAGGAGTGCAGCAATGTCCTGATCAGCTCGCTCCGACTGACTAACAGCGCCTGCTGGGGACTCTCCTTCGATCAATGCCGGGACATGCGGCTCGAGCATCTGACCATTCGCAACAGAGCTTACTGGAACAATGACGGCATCGACCTTACCGACTGCCGGCGCGTCCGGGTGACTCAATGTGACGTAGATGCGGCCGATGACGCCATTTGCCTGAAGTCGAGCCATCCCGAAAGCTGCAACGACAGCATTGAGATTGACAACTGCAGCGTGCGCAGCTCTGCCTCGGCCGTCAAGTTCGGAACTGCTTCCTACGGCGGATTCCGCAACATCCGCATCAGCAACATCCGTGTCCGCGACACCTTCAGGTCAGCCATCGCACTCGAATGTGTGGACGGAGGCATATTGGAAAACATTGATGTCTCGGACATTGAAGCCCACAACACCGGAAATGCCATCTTCATCCGGCTTGGGGCCAGGGACGGAAAGCGGCCCGGAGTGCTGCGTCATGTCAGCATCAGACGCCTTTACTGCGAGGTGCCCTTCGGTCGTCCTGACATCAACTACGATCTCCGCGGACCGGAGGTAGACTTCTTCCACAATCCGTTCCCCAGCAGTATCACGGGCCTGACTGACAACAAAGTGAGTGACATTCTGCTGCAGGACATCGAGATTGTGTGTCCCGGTCGCGCCACCAAAGGAATGGCCTACATGCCGCTGAGCAGGCTCAAGGACGTCCCCGAACAGGCCGGTGCATACCCCGAGTTTTCCATGTTCGGCGAGCTCCCGGCATGGGGACTCTACGTGCGGCATGCCGATGGCATCCGGCTCGACAACGTCCGGCTTCGCCTGAAGGACAGCGACTTCCGTCCAGCGGTCATCCTCGATGACGTCACTCGCTTTCAGCAGCACGACGTCATGGCGCCCGGAGGCATCTTTCGGCATCACTCCGAATAGCGTGCAGGACCGGTGCAGCGAAGATAAATACCGATCGGGCCCATCCGACAGACTCATGACTGATGCCACGTGTGCATGGAACGGACAGTTTCATGCACACGTTTTTTATTCCCTCTGTCTACAACTCCCGCTTACAGCACAAAAAGGCAGGATAAAGGGAGGAAAAATAAGGGCAAGACATACAACGCACGCAAAAAGTTCGTATCTTTGCAATGCGACCGCCAGCAACGGGCAGCCGACAGACTAAAACAAACCATCAACCTAAAAACCCATCATCGGATGAAACACAAAAACATGCTCCTCAGCGCGCTGCTGCTCATCGCCGGCACAGCCACAGGCTACGGCCAGCTCGGCCGCCAGTTTCCTTCGGAGCGACGGATCGTCAAAGACCCGCGCACCGGAATGGACATTATCTTCCTCACTTCCAAGTCGGGGATGTTCGATCACAAGACTTATCAGACCCATAGCCAATGGACCGCAGACGGCAAATGGTGTATCTTCGACTCGAAGAACCGCGCCGAGGGCAACGCCATCGCCGTCAACGAGGACTCGGGCGAGATGATCCAGGTCACCGAAGGCGGCTATACGGGCAAGATACTCATCTCGCGCAAGGAGATGAAAATGTTCTTCCTCCGCAATCAGAAGGATCCAAAGGCGCGCCGCAAAGGCAAGACACAGACCGCTGAAGACCCGAAAAACCTGACCAAGGAGATCGTCGAGACGGATCTGGCGGCCCTCTTCGCCGACAGCCGGGCAGGCAAGATGAAGAAGGCCGGGCACTATGAGCGCGTCGTGGCCACCATCCCTCCCGAATACGGAATCGGCGGAGGCGACATCGCCCTCGATGCTTCGGAACGCGCTATCTACTTCCGCACGGGCCGCGAATATGCCGCGCAGCATCTCCCCGAAGGCACGAAGATCGAGCCGAACTTCGGTCCACGCCACATGGGAGCAGGGCCCACGGGCATCGCCGCCGTCAATCTTGAGACGGGAGCCATCACGAACGTCATCACCGTAGGATTCCAGATCGGACACGTGCAGACCAATCCGTGGAAGCCGGGAGAGATCATCTTCTGCTGGGAAACAGGCGGAAAGGCTCCACAGCGCACATGGATGGTGCAGGCCGACGGCACCGGACTGCAGCCCATCTACGAGGAGACTGAATACGACTGGGTGACCCACGAGGCCGTCATCGGCCGGGATGAGATCGCCATAGCCATCCTCGGCCACCGGCCGATGCAGCCGGTCAACAAGGACAAGTTTGTCTACGACGCCGCCAACCCGGGTCAGGAGCCCGGCTGGGGACCGTCAGGCACGCGCGCCAAGGCCACAGGCCTCGCCGTCGTCAACCTCCGCACGCATGCCCTCAGCCTTGAAGGGCAGATCCCGTATGGCAGCGGATTCTGGCACGTACATGGCAGTGCGGACGGCCACTGGGTCGTAGGCGACAACTTCCGACGCGAACTCTGGCTCATCGACCGCCACACCGGCGAGCGCATCCTGCTCACGGCGGGCCACAAGGAGACGGCGCAAGACCATATCCACCCGACCTTCTCGCCCGACGGAACGAAAATCAACTTCCAGTCGGCCATGCTTTCCGAAGACGGACGATCCATGAACATCTGCGTCATCCGCCTCCCCCAGTCGTTGCTCGACAGGTATAAGCATTAAGAAGAAGAATGTAAGGGAGGAGGAAGAAACGAAAAGTGCGGAATGCCATCTTGTCTTTTGACTGTTTCTCCTCCGCGAACTGCAGGGGCGGGCCTGGTGCCCGCCCGTTATGAAACCGTGCGAATGTCGCGGCCGGTCACAGGTAATGACGTTGCAAAACGATTGCAACGCCTCTCACGAAAAGTCCGTTACATGGCGACCGGGCACAAGGCCCGCCCCGGCAGCTTGCTGTGGAAATCTATCCAAAAACCATCTCCCCTTTCACCGCCCCTCATTTCTGACTGCTCCTTTCCCCATGTTTCACATCCCAAAACGGATCGAACAAATCACACGGAAAATCATGCTGATTGGCCCCGAAAATCATCCCGTCAGACGATAGATATCGTATGGTCTGCGGAGAGCTATGCTTTCGGCGGTCAAGAGCTATGCTTTCGGCAGCCAAGAGCTATGCTTTCGGCGGCCGAAAGCTATCATATGGACAGCCATTTGTAAACATCTGTAAATGAGATAGTTGCGACCTGGTCAATCGGCAGGTTGCTCAAAGGAGGCAGAAAGGGATGACCGACCGCGACAACTTGCTTGAGACGGGCGTGGAACAACCTGCTGTCAGCGGCGGAGAAGCAGCTGGCGGGCAAACTCCCAGATGACGATTCCGGCCGTCACACTGACATTGAGCGAGTGCTTCGTGCCGAATTGGGGGATCTCAAGGCAGGCGTCGCTCATGTCCACAACGCACTGCTTCACGCCCTTCACCTCGTTTCCGAAGATCACGGCATAGCCTTGCCCCCTCTCCTCAGGAGAGGACCTGACGGCGAGGCCTTCATCCCTCATCACCTCATCCCCGTCATCATCCTGCTCCGCAGGAGAGGACCTGACGGCGA
>ONHE01000146.1 GCA_900317545.1 uncultured Prevotella sp.
ACTATCTACAAGAGCTTAGATCCGCGTTTCGAGCAGACCATGGTGGCCCAGGGCATCAAATGGAATGATGAAGTAGGCGAGATGGACTTCACAGATGGGGGAACCCATAAGGTTTCCAACGACAAGACACGTCACACGCTTCGCAAATGGACACCACGCACGTTGAAGGTCACCCCGCCACTTAACTCGGTGACGGTCGACTGGATCGTCTTCAGGGTGGCAGAGCTTTATCTCAACTATGCAGAGGCTCTGAACGAATCAATGGGCAGTCCTTCTGCCGAGGCTTATGCAGCCGTCAACATCATCCGCCAGCGTTCGGGAATGCCAGACCTGAAAACCGGGATGGACAAAAACCAATTCCGCGAGGCCGTGAGAAGAGAACGCGCCATCGAACTGGCATTCGAAGGACATCGTTTCTGGGATATCCGCCGCTGGATGATCGCCGAGCAGGAAGGCGTAATGCAGGGAAAGATGTACGGATTGCGGACATCCAAGATCATCGGTTCCACGAAGATTCACTACGAACCGGAAGTCTTCGAGACCCGGTCATGGAGCCGACGCTCCTACTTGCATCCTATCAAGCAAATAGAAGTAGACAAAGGTTACATGCTCCAGAATCCAGGATGGTAACGACATGACAATAAGCACTTCATTTCAAACACTGACAACAATGAAACTTCATTCTTACAATATGCTCTTGGCTTGTACATTGGCGTCCCTGCCTATTTCGAATATATCAGCCACTGTCCCTAAAGATTCCATCAAGACAGAAATTGCTTACGGGAGTCAGGAGGGATGGAAAAACACGTCAGCATTATCCACCGTCACAGCGGATCAGCTCATGAAGACCACAGCACCCTCTGTAGGCAACGCGCTGCAGGGCCTGTTGCCCGGTCTCACCATCCTGCAGCAGAACGGGGAACCGGGTAATGACTTCTCCCTGCAGAACTTGTACAGCCGTGGACGAAGCTCATTTGTAGGCGGTCAGAAACCATTGGTCATGATAGACGGATTTGAGTCTACGTTAGACCACATTTCAGCTGAGGAGATCGAAACAATCACCCTCCTGAAGGACGCAGCCGCCCTGGCTCTCTACGGCGGCAGGGGTGCCAACGGCGTATTGCTGGTGACGACTAAGAAAGGAAGACCATCGGCAGCGGAGATCAGCGTCAGCGTACAGATGGGGATCCAGGCACCTACGGTAACCAATTCACCGATCGACGCATATGATTATGCACGTCTCTACAACCAGGCTTTGTCCAATGACGGACTGGCATCTCGCTATTCGGAAAGCGACATGGCCATGTACCGCAACGGTTCCAATCCCTATCTCTATCCCAATGTGAACTGGCGGGACGAACTGCTGAAAAAAACGGCTCCGCTGATGAACGCCAAGATGACTTTCAGAGGCGGAAGCAATGTGGTCCGATATTATGTAATGGCAGGTATGCTGCAGAACAACGGCATCTTCAAAGGCACAGACAGCAAACGGAAGGAAAGCGCAAACACCCAGTACACACGGTTCAACTTCAGAGCCAACTTAGATGTAAACATCAATGAAGCCTTCACGGCATCTCTCTACGCCAGCGGTGCCATCGGTGACCGGTCGACACCTGGAGGCGACTATAGTGCCTACAGTCTGATCAACGCTATCTGGGCGACTGCACCCAATGCGTTCCCCGTGAAAAACCCAAATGGCACTTGGGGAGGCAATGCAGGATTCAGCAACCCGGTCGCAGAGTTGCTTAACCGTGGTCTGTATAAGGAAAATGCACGTGCGCTGCAAGTGATTTTCCAACTCAAATATGACTTCTCCAAATTTGTCAAAGGACTCTCGGCTTCAGCTGGCATTGGCTACAACAACTTCGTGGCCGACACCTCGCCTAAGACAAGAAATTACGCCCGCTATGCCCTGACGGCAAACGGGGCTGACGCAGAAGGCAATCCCACCTATACCTACACGCAGTATGGAATAGACGAACCGCTGACTGCGACAGAAGGATTCAGAACGGATAACAACCGTGTCAACTTCAAGGCGCAGGCCGATTATCATCATACGTTCGGACTACATGGCATTGACGCCACGGTGTTATTCCTTTCCGATCTCTACAAAGTCTATGGTGAGCGATACGATGCCAGATACTTGAATTATGCCGGACGTCTGTCCTATCAATTCCGGAAAACATATCTTGCCGAATTTGCAGCTTCCTATATGGGTAGCGATAATTTCGCACCGGGCAAACGCTTTGCATTCTTCCCTTCTGTATCTGCCGGCTGGGTGATATCCAATGAGGGTTTCATGCAGTCGGTTTCATGGATTGACTTTCTGAAACTCAGAGCATCTTATGGTGAAATCGGAAACGACCAGACAGAAGGAAGATACCTTTTCGACACCCGCTATGCCGGAAGAGGAAGCTATCTGTTCGGTGTAGGCAACCAGAGTTCTTCAGGTTTCAGTGAGATAACGCTGGCCAATAAGGACGTCAGCTGGGAAAAGAAGAAGATATGGAATATTGGATTGGAAGTCCTGATGATGAAGCAACTCGCGCTCGGGTTGGATCTCTTCCATGAGATCCAGCAAGACATCCTGACTATTCCCTATTCCACTGCACTCGGATTTGTGGGCGCATCCTACGGCGGTATACTTCCCATGATGAATATTGGGAAAGTCTCCAATCAAGGCTTTGAATTGACAGCGCGCTACGAGGGAAATCTTTCTAACGGTATAGGTTATGCGTTAGAAGGCGGTACATGGTACGCCCGCAACAAGGTCGAGGAAATGGGAGAGGATCTGAAATCCTATGACTATCTGTATAATAGAGGCAATCCGGTCGGGAAACCCATCGTGCTCATTGCCGATGGACTTTATCAATCCTCCGACTTCGATGCTGACGGAAGACTCAAGGAAGGCTACGCCGTTCCACAGTATGGCACCGTGAAACCTGGCGATATCAAGTATATCGATCAGAATGGAGACCATGTTATTGATGGCAACGACTCGTATCCTGTGGGCTATTCCAATCTTCCGGAATGGAATTACCAATTCCGTTTAGGCCTCACCTATAAGGGATTCGAACTCAATGCCATGTTCCATGGTGTGACCCATCGTGACATTTTCCTCTCCGGAACACAGGTTACGTCGTTCATCAACAATTCTACGGCTTCCCGACTCGCCCTTGACAGTTGGACACAGGAAAACCCGAACGCCTCCTATCCACGCCTTTCGACTGTGAATTTTGATAACAATTACCGTACCTCAACCTATTGGAAACGTAACGGTTCGTATTTCAGGCTACGCAATCTCCTATTGGGCTACACTGTCCCACAGACATTCAGCAAAGCCGTAAAACTAAGAAGCATTTATCTGTATCTGAATGCTGTCAATCTCTTTACGCTTGACCATCTTGACGGTTTAGGAGATCCAGAGATGGGCAACTTCTCAAATTATCCTCTGATGAAAAGCTATCACGTGGGATTGAAACTGACTTTCTAATCCAAAGACAAATAAAAATATAGAAACAGATATGAAACGTATATTATTGATCTATCATATTCCGATGCTCCTGCTTTCGCTGCTGTTGACATCATCCTGCAGCGATTATCTGGACAGAGAGACCGACTCGTTGATTGATAAGTCAATGACCTTTACTTCATACGAACGCACAAGCCGCTACTTGATCAATATTTACTCACTGCTGCCTGATGGTCTCAACCGGATGGGGGATGGTGCGATGTTTGACGCAGCTACCGATGACGGTAAGCATGCATTGGAAGACGCCAGCGTACAGAAGTTCAATACGGGGTCTTGGAATGCCGTGAGCAATCCCGATAATCTATGGAACCGTTATTATGCAGGTATCCGCATGGCCTGCGAACTCATAGAGAATGCAGACAAAGTTGATCTCGAACGCTACCGGTTAGATCCGAACAATCAGCCCGAATACCAAAACCGCCTGAAAGATATCCGGATTTGGAAAGCCGAGGCACGCTTCCTCAGAGCCTTCTTTCACTTCGAACTCTTGAAGCGTTTTGGCCCTATCCCTCTCATATCATCATCCTTGTCCATCAATGAAGATTATCGCAACATGGAACGTCCTACGATGGAGCAATGCATAGACTTCATCTCCAAGGAATGTGATGCGGCAGCTTCCGACTTGGATCTCACCCCGTGGAGAGACGAGTCCGCACTGGGACATGCCACCAAGGGGGCTGCTTTGGCACTCAAGAGCAGATTGTTACTCTATGCCGCAAGTCCGCTCTATCTTGATTGGGAGAACACCTCTGAGGCCAGCCTTCCTTCGGATCAGGCGAAATGGAGTGCTGCTGCAAAGGCAGCAAAGGCTGTCATTGACCTCGGCCAGTATGCCTTGCACCCAGACTATGGTGATCTTTTCAAGAACGCATTCAGAAGCAGCGAATACATCATGATGCGCAGATATGCTGCGGGAACGAGCTTTGAATCTTACAATTTCCCTATCAGCTACGGCGGTAAAGGAGGCATGAATCCTTCGCAAAATCTTGTAGATGCCTATGAGAAATTGGATGGAAGCACTTTCAGCTGGGACAATGAGACCGACAAGGCGCATCCTTATCTCAATCGGGATGCACGTCTGAACGAGACCATAATCCTCAACGATTCGCTCTGGCAGAATAAAAAGGTAGAGACTTTCAACGGTGGAAAAGACGGAAAATACAAAGCCAACGCCACCAAGACCGGCTATTATCTGAAGAAGTTTGCCAACAATGAAGTGAATATCGTTACCGGAGGTGGAGCCGTCGGACATACTTGGCCGCTGTTCCGTTTAGCGGAAATCTATCTCAATTATGCCGAATCGCTCAACGAGAGTGATCCTGGGAACCCAGACATCCTGCTGTATCTCAATGCCGTGAGACATAGAGCGGGCCTGCCGGATCTTGACTCCGGCCTGTCGCAAGAGAGCATGCGGGAATACATTCGTAAAGAACGCCGTATCGAACTCGCATTCGAAGAGCATCGTGCATGGGACGTTCGCCGCTGGAAGATCGGTACAAAAACATTGGGAGCAGATCTCAGAGGTGTAAACATTGCAAAGCTGTCGACCCCAGTGACCGATGCAGTAGGCGATGTTTCTTCATCCAACGGAACAATCCCTTCGTCTGAAATTCCCTCCGGATGGTACTACTATGACGGCGACGAATTTAACGGATTGGAAATCAATAACCGTTATTGGGGGATTTACGGAGACAACTTTACCTTCAATGCCAACTATGGGGCGCAACAAGGAATGCTCCAAACGTATCGCAAGGAACAGGTCGCAATTGTCAACGATGGCAACAAGCGCGTGGCACGCATCACCGCTACGCGGGACGGAAACCCACCGGCACCGGCTAACAGCAGCGTAGCCAACCGTCCGGGATGGTGGTCAGGTGCGCTGTCCAGTCGTGACACCAAAAATTACGGTTTCCCCGGTAAGATGTATCCACTCTTCTCACGTATCGAGGTTAAAGCAAAGATCCCGTATGAATATGGTGTATGGATGGCTGCATGGCTGCGTCACTATTTAGGTGCAGGAGTTGCCGAACTCGACCTTGAAGAGTGCTTCATCAAGTATTACCAAACGACCAAATATCCCTATCAGGTGAACCAAACGGTTCACGTACTCAATAGTGAAACGGGCAAGACGGACGTCAATGTGAACAAGATGAACCGATATACCATACTGTCCTCTAATCCAAGCAGCGACTACCATACCTATGGTGTACAGGTTGATCCGGACCCTGCTGCTCCGCGCGAACATGCCATCATCAGCTTTCTCTTTGACGGTCAGGTGACCAATGTATGGAAGACAAAAGACTACGGAGAGAAGTACAATTCTTTTATCAAGCGCGCCTTCGCCGAGCATCGTGAGATGACAACATGGGACATTGCACTGACCGGACAGATTGGCGGAAACGATTCGAGCGTCGGATTTCCAGAAGACAAGAACCCGAACTTGCGTCAGCTGACGATGGATATCGACTGGGTGCGCGTCTTCACACGCACGGATCCGCATTCCGCAAATCCCCCTATTCAAGTGCACGAGAAGTATTCCTACGAACCATACGTCGTTGAAAGCAGAAACTTCCAGCCCAAGATGTATTGGTATCCGATTCCTGAGTCCGAACTGCTGAAGATGAATTCCTGGAAACAAAACCCAGGATGGTAATTAGAAAACTATCACAAACAGAAACGATATGAAAAAAAGAGTATATCAACTGTTGGCATTTCTCATGTTTGTCTGCATGACGGGATGCATTGATAACAATATCGGTTACGATGACGTCACGAATGTCCCCGATGGCGTCTATATCACCGGATCCAATACGGAGTTCAGCGTCGAGGCATCAAAAGGAATGCTTCAATCCATCGACAATGGCGTGCTGTATTGCATCAATGTGTGGCTCAAGCAAGAGGGTGTATTCTACATCTCCTACGTGGACGAGTCGGGGCAGCCTGTCCGGATGGGATTTAGCCAGCGCCTGTCAGACGAAGGGAACGCCATGACCATCTATTCTTTGAAAGCAGGCGGTGACGGAATTTCCGTCGGACATGAAGGATTGTACCAGGTGGTGCTGAATAAAGAGAAAGCACAGGTGAACATCATCCCCTACAACTTCAGGATCCGTGGAAAGTTCGACATGACTGAAGACGGACAAAAGGAGGTCTCCATGTCAGACGTATCCTACGACAAGATTAACCACATCGTGACTTGGACCACGGGAAAGGAAGCCCGCATCATCCTGCCTTCAGAATTTACCTTTGCCTACACTGACAGCCAAGCTCCGATCACTGTGGAGGGAGCTGACGGCGCGCCTTATGAGATCGCTTCGTTCTACACCGGTATGGCCGGAAACGTGAAGATGAACACGCTTACGGCTGACTATTCCAAGCTGACCAATCAGTCAAGTGTCAACCTCAATCTGAGACGGAAAGGAAACTATGTTGTCACTTTGCGGTATAACGTCCTGAACAATCAGTTTGCAGCCAACATACAGGGTGAAGAAATGATCGAACCCGAAGCGACCGGTTTCCCGCCATCGCTCTACATGGCAGGTGACGAATGGGGGTCTTTCGGATCTGCCGGAATGGTCAGGATGGCACCTGTTGGCGTCACCGGCAACGGGGCGTTCTGGACAATGGGATATTTCACGGAGGGCAAGGCCATACGATGGTCGCCCAATCCGGACGGCAGCGACAGTTTCTCGTCATTGGGAAGCCAGGTCGGCCTGACCGTCGATGCGCAGGGCAAGGCCGCTGTCACCAAATCGGGCTACTATGTTGTCTTCATCGACATGAACCGTAAGATCATCGCCTTTGAAGAACCCGAACTCTACGGCATCGGCGAGTGCTTCGGCGGAAATGAGCAGCGCATCGCGTTCAGCAATGGTGAATTCAGGGTTACCACAACGTCTGAAGGCAGGTTGCAGATGTATGCTGCGTCGCTTTATAACAACCGCGACTGGAACTCGATGGAGTTCAACATCATCAATGGCAAGATCGTCTATCGAGGAGTGGGCGAGCTGGATCCCGTCCCTGTCAACAAGGGTATCCCTGTCAGCCTGGATCTCAAGCTGCGTGAAGGCGGCTTCATCATTCCCACGGATGTCAAGGCCATTCCTACCTCAGCAAACGAGCTCTGTCTCATCGCGGATAATATAGCCAACGGAAACTGGGGCTCCCAAGGAGTGGTAAGCATGTGGAATACCTGGGGCAACAAGCAGACTTTCTTCTACCTGCACCATTTCAAGAAAGGAATGAAGATCAGTGTATCCACCAG
>ONHE01000012.1 GCA_900317545.1 uncultured Prevotella sp.
CCGGGAGCAATTTTTTGTCTATTTTATCGGGGACAAACGCTACAACGATCAGAATTTTTTCGTACATTTGCAACAATCATCCATCCACCCGAAAACGCATGGAAGCACTCTTGCAATACTGTTGGCGGCACAAGCTCTTTCCGCTGGCGCAACTCGTGACCGTCACGGGCGAGCCCGTCGAAGTGATCGACCCGGGCTTGCAGAACACCAACGCGGGTCCCGACTTCTTCAACGCCAAGGTTAAGATCGGGGGCACGCTCTGGGTGGGAAACGTGGAGGTCCATGAGCGATCGACCGACTGGTACACCCACGGACACGACCACGACGCGCACTATGACAACGTGATCCTGCACGTGGCTACCGCGACCGACACCGACATCCACACCTCGCGCGGAAACGAGGTGCCGCAGATGCGCCTCGACGTACCGCCCTCCGTGGCCGCCAACTACCGCATCCTGCTCACAGAAGACCGCTATCCGCCATGCCGACGAGCCATCCCCGGTCTTCCGAAGATCACCCTTCACGCATGGATGAGCGTCCTCCAGACCGAGCGGCTCGAACAGAAGACGGCCGCCATCCTGCAACGGTTGGACCGCAGCAACGGCTCCTGGGAAGCGGCATATTTCGTCACCCTGGCCCATAACTACGGCTTCGGCATCAACGGCGAGGCCTTTGAGCAGTGGGCGCAGAGCATTCCGCCGCATGTCATGGACCATCACCGCGACGACCTCTTTCAGATTGAGGCGATCATGATGGGCCAGGCCGGACTGCTCTCGCCGGATGCCTTGCCACGGCGCACACGCGAAGCGGCGCTCAGCGAAGGCTATTTCACCCGCCTCAGCGACGAATACCAGTATCTCCGTCACAAGTTCTCGCTCCGTCCGATCAACGCCGGTGCCTGGCGCTTCCTGCGTCTACGCCCGCAGAACTTCCCTTATATCCGCATCGCCCAGCTGGCCCGTCTCTACCATGAAGGGCGCGCGGGACTCAGCCGGATCCTCGACTGCGAGACCGCAGACCAACTGCAGGCAGCCCTCTCCACATCGGTCACCCCCTACTGGGAGACGCATTACACGTTTGGAGTGACGTCGGCATGCAGCACGAAACGCCTCTCCCCACAGTCGCTCCGACTGCTGATGATCAACACGGCCATCCCCTTTCTCTTCGCCTACGGACGTCACCAACGGTCGGAAAAGCTGTGCGACCGTGCCTTTGAACTGCTCGATCAGCTCCCCGCCGAGGACAACCACATCGTGCGCATGTGGCGCGAGGTGGGCCTCGACGTGGCCAATGCCGGCGACGCTCAGGCGCTCATCCAACTCAAGAAGGCTTATTGCGACCGGCATGACTGCCTTCGTTGCCGCATCGGATATGAGGTCCTGAAGGGGCGGGGAGATGAAGGGATGAAGGATGAGGAATGAAGGGATGAAGGAGGAGGGATGAAAGGATGAAGGAGGAGGGATGAAAGGATGAAAGAGGAGGGATGAAGGGATGAAAGAGGAGGGATGAAAGGATGAAGGAGGAGGGATGAAGGGATGAAAGAGGAGGGATGAAAGGATGAATATATAATAAAGGTATACATATATAATATATAACTCGCTCCACGCGCGCTCCACTCCGGAAGGCGGCGGGGAAGATATGCACAGATGATGAAAAACAGATATATCTTTGAAACGAAGATGGAAGTACGCGACTATGAGTGCGACATCCAGGGCATCGTCAACAATGCCAACTATCTCCATTACATCGAACACACGCGGCACCAGTTTCTCCTTTCCACAGGACTGAGCTTCGCTGAGATGCACCGACGCGGCGTGGATGCCGTCGTGGCTCGCATGAACCTGCAGTATAAGACACCGCTGCGATGCGACGATGCGTTTATCTCCCGACTCGCCTTACGCAAGGAGGGACTGCGCTACATCTTCAGTCAGGACATCTTTCGGGCGTCTGACGAGCGCCTCTGTTTCCGCAGCACCGTCGAGTTGGTGTGCCTGATCAACGGCCGGCTGGCCAACAGCGATGACTACGACGCAGCCTTCGCGCCCTACCTCAAATAAGTTCATATCCGGCCACAGACATGGAACAGCAGGAAATCATCAATGCCATCGCGCTCACACGCATCGGCTATTTCAACCTCGCAGGATGGGGCGCGCTCTGCCGGAAGCTCGGTTCGGCAACGGCGGTGATGGACCATCGCCACCACATCCGCGACATCCTCCCCGACGCCTCGCCGCGTCTCGTCCATGCACTCGATAACGTCGGCGATGCCATACACCGTGCCGAGGCTGAGCTCGAATGGGATCTGGCACACGGAGTGGAACCGCTTTGCATGGGAGATGACCGCTATCCGCAACGACTCAAAGACTGTCCCGACGCGCCGCTCGTGCTCTTCTACCGCGGCTCGGCCGACCTCAACAGCAGCCGGGTGATCAGTGTGGTCGGCACGCGACGCGCCACGGCCTACGGAAAAGATCTCATCGACCGCTTCATGAGCAACCTCCGCCAGCTCTGTCCGCACGTGCTCGTGGTCAGCGGACTGGCCTATGGCATCGACATCTTTGCCCACCGCGCTGCACTCAACAACGGTTACGAGACGGCAGGCGTACTCGCCCACGGCCTCGATGACCTCTACCCGACGGCCCACAGACAGACGGCCGAAGAGATGGAGCGGCACGGCGGACTGCTCACCGAGTTTCTCACGGGCACCAATGCAGACAAGATGAACTTCGTGCGGCGCAACCGCATCGTCGCCGGAGTGGCCGATGCCTGCATCCTCGTGGAGAGTGCGGCGCGCGGAGGAGGCCTCATCACCTGCTCCATCGCACGCAGCTACGCCCGCGAGGTGTTTGCTTTCCCGGGTCCCGTAGGTGCCCCCTACAGCGAAGGCTGCAATCATCTCATCCGGGATAACGCCGCCGCACTCATCACCGGAGCGGCCGACTTCGTGCAGGCCATGGGATGGGAGGAGAAACGGAAGATCGCCGATTCGCGACGCGCAGGCATCGAACGCCAGCTCTTTCCCGACCTTTCTGATGACGAAAAGCGCATCGTCAGCGCGCTCGAACGACACAACGACCTGCAGATCAACATGCTTTCCGCACAGGCGGACATTCCCATCGCACGCCTCACGGCACTCCTCTTCTCGCTCGAGATGAAAGGTGTGGTCCGCACATTGGCCGGCGGAATGTACCACTTAATAGGCTGACGGCGAAGCCGGAACAACGGACCGACAGCCGGAGAACAAATCGAAAAAACGGAAAGAAATAGCGTCAGAAACACATAAATTATGCTATCTTTGCAGAAAGATTCCCCTTTTTCCAAGGACAGACAAACAATATGAAGATAGCAGACATTGACTTCGGACCGCGCCCATTGTTCCTTGCGCCGATGGAAGACGTGACAGATGTGGGGTTCAGAATGCTGTGCAAGCGGTTCGGGGCGGCCATGGTCTACACGGAATTCGTATCGGCCGAGGCCATCATACGCAACATCCGGTCGACCCTGAGCAAGATGATCATCAACGAAGAGGAACGTCCCGTAGGCGTCCAGATATACGGACGGGACATCGACTCGATGGTAGAGGCCGCCCGAATGGTAGAAGAGGTGCACCCGGACGTGATCGATCTCAACTTCGGATGCCCCGTGAAGAAGGTTGCCGGCAAAGGTGCGGGAGCCGGAATGCTGCGCAATATACCGCTCATGCTTAACATCACGCGCGAGGTGGTGAAGGCTGTACGCACCCCGGTGACGGTCAAGACAAGGCTCGGATGGGACCAGGACCACCTGATTATCACCGATCTGGCCGAACAACTGCAGGACTGCGGCATCGCCGCACTCACCATCCACGGGCGAACGAGATCACAGATGTACACCGGAGAGGCCGACTGGTCGCTGATCGGAGACGTGAAGGCGAATCCGCGGATGCGCATCCCAGTCATCGGAAACGGCGACATCACCACCCCCGAAGAAGCCCGCGAGGCCTTCGACCGCTATGGCGTCGATGCCGTTATGGTGGGCCGCGCCACCTTCGGACGCCCCTGGATCTTCCGCGAGATGCGGCGTTTTTTAGACGGAGAGCCGCAGGATGAGACGCTCACTCTCGACCGGAAGATCGACATCCTCATAGAACAACTGCGCATCAATGTGGCCCGCATCGACGAATACCGGGGCATCCTCCACACTCGGAGACATCTTGCGGCAAGTCCGATCTTCAAAGGAGTGCCCGACTTCCGGCAGACACGCATCGCCATGCTGCGCGCTTCGACGATGGAGGAACTGATCTCCATTCTCGAGGAATGCCGCGTCAGGCTCAACGAGAGCACCCCTGCGCAATAGCTACCCGAACGATCCGGAGGCCGGACTGCAGAACTCCGACAGCAGGAGAACAGACGACAGCCGAGAGACAGGCTATGATCCCGGACCAAAGAAGATGGTCTGTCCCTTTCCCGAATGAGGAATGACGGATGTAGGTTCGTATCCACTAACAACAATTCAAAAATACTCATGAGAAGATTCCTTGCCACCCTATGCCTTCTGACAGGCATCTGCACCGGCGCCACCACGATGAAGGCGCAGGACAAGATCGTGCGTCGCAGCGTGATCAACCGCAACAACCCGATCGTCACAAGCCTCGACACGCTCGCCTCCCTCACTGTCGGCAATGGCGGATTTGCCATGACTGTCGATGCAACCGGACTGCAATCGTTTCCCGAACACTACGCAAAGGGCGTGCCACTCGGCACAATGAGCGACTGGGGATGGCACAGCTTCCCCAACCCGAACGGCTATCAGCCGCGCGAAGCACTCGTCAGCCGCAACTTCGGACGCGGTCACAAGGAGCTGTATGCGGCACAGTTCAAGGAGAAAGGACGCCGACAGGACGCTTCCAACTGGCTGCGCTCCAACCCCCACAGGCTGCATCTCGGCACCGTAGGACTGGCATTGGGCGACGATCCGACTGCCGTTTCCGACATCGACGAGTGCTTGGACATGTGGACGGGCGAGGTCTCCAGCTCCTTCACTTACCGCGGCAGCCGCTACGAGGTGAGCACCGTGTGTCACCCGGAGATGGACCTCATCGCCTCGAGCGTAGCCAACCGCAACCGCACGCCCATCTGTTTCCGGTTCGCATATCCCACCGGCGCACACAGCGATGATGCCTGCAACTGGAACGCCAACGACCTTCACACGACGACGATCGTATCCTCCGGAAGCAACGAGGTCGTGCTCAAACGCGCCATCGACGCCACTGTCTATTATGTGAAGATCACCTGGCAGGGCAACGCACGCTTCTCCGAGCAGAGCCCCAACCGCTTTCTGCTCACACCGGAAGCGGATGCCCTCACCTTCACCTGCCACTACTCGCTCTCCCTCCCCGCAGTTCCGGAACCCGCCTATGCCGCCACCCGGACCGCCGCAGCCGACTTCTGGCGCAACTATTGGAACAAAGGCGGAATCATAGACTTCTCACATTGCAGGGACATACGTGCTCACGAGCTGGAACGGAGGGTCGTTCTCAGCCAGTATTTAATGGCCGTCAACGATGGCGGCGACACACCTCCGCAGGAGACAGGACTGACCTATAACTCTTGGTTTGGCAAGTTCCACCTCGAGATGATATGGTGGCACCAGGCCCAGTTTGCCCTCTGGGGACATCCCGAACTGCTCGACCGGTCGCTCCGCTGGTATGAGACCGTCGAGCCGGTTGCGCGTGACATCGCCCGCCGTCAGGGCTTCCGCGGCGTCCGTTGGATGAAGATGACCGACCCGTCCGGCCAGGAAGCGCCCTCCAACATTGGCAGCTACCTCATCTGGCAGCAACCTCACCTCATCTATCTTGCTGAACTTCTCTATCGCGCAAACCCCACCCCGGAGATCCTCTGGCGCTATAACCGACTCGTACAGGAAACAGCCGAGTTCATGGCATCATTCGTCACCTACGACAAGAAGCGTCATCGTTACATTCTCAAAGGCTGCACCGCGGCCCAGGAAACAGTGGACGCGACGAACTGCGTGAACCCTCCTTTCGAACTGTCTTATTGGCATTACGCACTCGGAGTGGCCCAGCAGTGGCGCGAACGCAGCGGGATGGCGCGCATGAAGGCATGGGATGACATCATCGCACGCCTCTCTCCCTTGGCCTACAACAGTGACCGACTTTATTTAGCAGCCGAATCCGCTACCGACACTTACACCAACCTGCGCATGACCAGCGATCATCCGGCACTCCTTGGGGCACTCGGCATCCTGCCCGACAATCCCCTCATCGACCGTCAGGTGATGAAGCAGACGCTCGACTGGATCATCTCCAACTGGAACTGGCCAACCTCCTGGGGCTGGGACTTCCCCATGACGGCCATGACGGCAGCCCGACTCGGCGAGCGCGAGACAGCTGTCAGCGTGCTCCTCATGCCTGTTCAGAAGAATACATACCTGTCCGACGGCCACAACTATCAGGACTCCCGGCTGCGCGTCTACTTACCTGGCAACGGCGGACTGCTCACGGCCGTGGCCATGATGTGCGCCGGATGGGACGGCTCAAAAGGCCGTAACCCGGGCTTTCCCGACAACGGCGACTGGGACGTAAGATGGGAGGGGCTGAAGCCGATGCCGTAAACGGAACGGGCGTATGGATCTCATCCCCCATCCATTATCCCCTCATCCCTCATCCTCTCATCACCTCATC
>ONHE01000008.1 GCA_900317545.1 uncultured Prevotella sp.
GCGGTGCGTACGAGACTCGGACTCGTGACCTCCTGCGTGACAGGCAGGCATTCTAACCAACTGAACTAACGCACCATGACTATTCGCGAAGGTGTTGCGGTGCGTACGAGACTCGGACTCGTGACCTCCTGCGTGACAGGCAGGCATTCTAACCAACTGAACTAACGCACCTTTGTAAGTACACCTTTCGGATTAGCGAGTGCAAAGGTAAGTATATTTTTTCTTTTCACCAAATGTTGCTATTACTTTTTTATCAAAAAGCCTAAAAAAGGCTATCGGGAATAAGTTCTCGACAGCCCTTTCTGATGTTTTCAAGATAGCGCTCCGTCTCACACGATTCCTTGGGCCATGATGGCTTTGGCCACTTTCAAGAATCCAGCTATATTCGCACCTTTCACGTAGTTGATGTAACCGTCGGGCTCTTTGCCATATTTCACACAATTGGCGTGGATGTCATCCATGATGGCGTGTAGTTTCTCGTCAACCTCTTCACGGCTCCAGCGCATGCGTTCCGAATTTTGAGTCATCTCCAGGCCGGAGGTTGCAACGCCACCTGCATTGGATGCCTTGCCCGGACAATAGAGGATTTTTGCGTCCTGGAATAGTTTGATCGCTTCTGGTGTGGTAGGCATGTTGGCGCCTTCGGTGACAGCAAGGACCCCATTGGCCAGTAAGGCCTTCGCATCTTCTTCGTCGATCTCGTTCTGGGTTGCGCATGGCGTGGCGATGTCACCTTTCTCATGCCAGGGGCGTGCGCCTTCTACATATTTCACATTGTATTTTTCAGCATACTCACGGATGCGTCCCCGCTCGATGTTCTTCAGCTCCATGATGTAGTCGAGTTTCTCCCGGTCAATGCCGTCAGGGTCGTAGATATAGCCGTCCGAGTCAGAGCAAGTGACGGGCTTGGCTCCCAATTCGATCAGTTTTTCGATGGTGTATTGGGCCACATTGCCTGATCCGCTGACCAGAACTGTTTTGCCGGCGAGGTCCATATTGCGTGTCTTGAGCATGTCCTGCAGGAAGTAGACGTTTCCATAGCCGGTAGCTTCGGGACGGATGCGCGAACCGCCGAATTCCTGTCCTTTGCCAGTCAGGATGCCTTGGAACTGATGTGTCAGCTTCTTGTACATGCCAAACATGTAGCCGACCTCGCGTCCGCCGACGCCGATGTCGCCTGCCGGCACGTCCTCATCTGGGCCGATGTGTCGGTATAGTTCGAGCATGAAAGCCTGACAGAAGCGCATGACCTCGGCGTTGCTCTTCCCGCGGGGAGAGAAATCCGATCCTCCCTTGGCGCCACCCATCGGAAGCGTGGTTAGCGAATTCTTGAATGTCTGCTCGAAGGCGAGAAATTTCAGTATGGAAGGATTGACGGATGCGTGATAACGTATGCCTCCCTTGTAAGGGCCTATAGCGTTGCAGTGCTGTATGCGATAGCCCATATTGGTCTGTACTTTGCCCTCGTCGTCAACCCAGTTCACACGAAACTGTATGATTCGATCGGGAATACAAAGCCGTTCAATTAAGTTTGCTCTCTCAAATTCCGGATGTTTGTTGTATTCATCCTCAATAGTTCCTAATACCTGACTGACTGCCTGAATGTACTCGGGCTCACCTGGAAATCTTTTTTTCAGATTCTCAACAACTTCAGTTGCTTTCATACGTTTGACTTAAATTAATTGGAAGTTTGATATTTGTTTTTTTGATTCCAATTGCAAAGTTATAATATTTATTTGGAAATACAATGCTAATTGATATTGTTTCTGAGAAAAAAGTATCAAAACGTAACGTTGTCGTGATTTATTGATGCAAAAAGACACTCACACATTATTATATATAGTGTGTTGATTTGGCGGAGGATAATCCCGGACAGCATAGAGGGGAGTTTCGAGCAAGAAAGATGCGTGGCTCGAATCCTTGGGGATGGCCTTTCGGATCTGATGGAAGGGGGGAGGAGGTCTCGCGGTCCGGATACTTTGGAAGAGGTGATTTAATTTGATGAAATACTTGGCCGTTTTTATTCTTTTCAGTATATTTGCATTGTTTTATTTGATTAGACCGACCGCGCTGCATACATGTGAAGCATGTCGGAACGTCCTTCCGCCATGAGGGTATCATGCTGCAGGGCTGTCGGATGGTTGTCTTTCAATTAAACGGTCATTCCCTATGAAACCAATGTATTATTGCCTGAGTCTGTTTCTGATGCTGATCAGTCCGCGCGTCGAGGCCGGAGTGAAAGTCATCTTCTATGATCATGATATCGTCCGTATCGTGAAATTGCCGACACCGACAACAGATATCGCCCGCAAAAAGAGCTATTCCGTCATTCTCACTCCCAGAAAGATCAAGGTCAAGAAGGTTGAAGGCCCAGACTGGGAGATATGGAAAAGTGATTGTATGACGGTCAAGGTGGACCGTCAGACGGAGGAAGTCAGCTTCTTTGATGCACACGAGAGCCTGCTGCTTAGGGAGCAGGGGAAGGCCACGTTTGACATGCGCCGAGGCGACGCGGATGAAGGGAAATATAGAGTCAGGCAGACTTTCCGGCTCGAAAACGATGAAGCGATCTTCGGGTTGGGCCAGTTGCGCGATCCCCGGATGAATCAACGTGGACAGCATGTCATGCTTTGGAACACCAACACCCATATCTGCATCCCTTATTTCACCTCCGTCAAAGGCTACGGACTCTATTGGGACAATGCCGGGAAGACCTATTTCGACGATGATGAGACAGGTACTTCCTTCACCTCGGAGGTGGGCCTCTGTGCCGACTATTATTTCCTTTACCGGGACGGAACGCAGGATGGCGTTATCGGATGTATCCGCAATCTGACCGGCCAGGCTACGATGTTCCCGCTCTGGGCGATGGGATTCTGGCAGTGTAGGGAGCGTTACAAGACGAGCGACGAGCTAGCCGGCGTGCTCGACAAGCATCGTGCGTTGAGGATACCCTTGGACTGCATTGTCCAGGATTGGCAATACTGGGGCTGCGATTCCAACTGGAATGCCATGCGGTTCATGAACCCTTATTATATTAATAAGGTGGGAGAGAAAAAGTGGGAGCGCTATTTACCCAAGGATATGAAGCTTTTGAAGCCGGCGACACCGCGGCTAAAGTCGCCCGAGGAGATGGTCGACTATGTGCATCGTCACAATGCACGTCTCATGATTTCCATTTGGGCGAGCTTTGGTCCGTGGACTGATCAGTATGCAAAGTTGAAGTCTGTCAATGCCTTGCTGCCCTTCGAGACCTGGCCGCTTCATTGCGGTGTGAGGCCGTATGATGCTTTCAATCCTAAAGCACGCGATATCTATTGGCACTATCTGACTCCTCTTTACCGTATGGGTATAGATGCTTGGTGGACCGATTCTACTGAACCGGACCACCGGGAGAAAGTCGGCGACGATGATTATTTGACCTATGACGGCTCTTGGCGCAGTGTCAAGAACGCCTATCCGCTTGTGACCAACAAGGGTATCTATGAACATCAGCGGGCGATGAAGGGCAATCATAAGCGGTCGGTGCAGATGACACGGAGCGGCACGTTTGGCATTCAGCACTACGGCACGTTCTGCTGGAGCGGAGATGTCCTTGCGAGCTGGAGCGAGATGAAGAATCAGATTCCGTCGGGACTCAACTTCAGTCTCTGCGGCATTCCGTTCTGGAACACCGACTTAGGAGGTTTCTTCTATTGGGAGTTTGACCAAAATCCCACCAATCCTGCCATCAAGGAGCTGCAGACACGCTGGATGGAGTGGGGATGCTTCATGCCCGTGATGCGCAATCACTGCTCTTCGCCGATGGTGAGCGAAATCTATGAGATGGGTACAGATGGCGACTGGGCCTACGATGCGATCAAGAAATACATCCGCTTACGCTATCGCCTTCTACCCTATACCTACAGTGCTGCTGGTGCCTGTGTCCAGCGCAGCGGGTCGATGATGCGGGCCTTGGTGATGGACTTTCCGCATGACCTGCGGGCGATCAGTCTCAACGACGAGTATCTGTATGGCCGCAGTCTGTTGGTGAAGCCTGTCACTGACGCGATGTACACCTGGAAGGATGCGGACAAAAAAGGGCACCAGATCTATCCCGACATCAAGAAGGCTGCTGCCCCCGTATCTGTCTATCTGCCTAAAGGCGCCTCCTGGTATGACTTTTGGACCAATGAGCGGTTGGAAGGCGGAAAGGATGTGCAGAAAGTCTGCCCCATCGATATCATGCCTGTTTATGTAAAGGCGGGGACGGTGATGCCTTTCGGTCCGGACGTACAATACAGTGGAGAGCTACCGTGGGATGACTTGGAAATCAGAGTCTATCCGGGTAGCGATGGTTCTTTTACCCTCTACGAGGATGAGGGAGACAGTTATCGCTACGAACAGGGACAGTTCTCGACCATCGATTTTGTCTGGGACGATGCCACTTGGTCACTTTCTATCCATGCGCGCCAGGGCTCTTTTCCTGGCATGCTGACCCACAGACGCTTCCGGATCGTTCTGGTCGGCGCAGCTTCAGGGCCTGGCGATCAGCCCATGAAAGCCCTGAAGGCAGTCGACTATACTGGTGAAGCAATGACGGTCAGCCTTCGTTCATGAA
>ONHE01000021.1 GCA_900317545.1 uncultured Prevotella sp.
AATCGCCCAGGTGGCGGAATTGGTAGACGCGCACGTTTCAGGTGCGTGTGTTTAACGACGTGCAGGTTCGAGTCCTGTTCTGGGCACTATGTTTATTCAGAATGCTTCTTTATGGAGAGGTGGCGGAATTGGTAGACGCGCTACTTTGAGGGGGTAGTGAAAATTGTTTCGTGGGAGTTCGAGTCTCCTCCTCTTCACATCAATTATTATTTGATTGCGGCAATAGCTCAGTTGGTAGAGCGCGACCTTGCCAAGGTCGAGGTCGCGGGTCCGAGTCCCGTTTGCCGCTCTTTTTTCAGAGAAACATTGTATTTCATGAACTTATATTTAAGGTATTTTGACCGGGAGACATTAGTTCATAATGTCGACGAAGCCCTTGACTTTTTACGCGCTATTCCAGAAATAGAGATTGACGATGAATTAGAAGCGGACATCCGCGATTATGTTTCAAGCGACGTCTACTTTCCCAAGCGCTATAAAATACGCCCACGCATCTACTTTATCATCATCAAGACAACAGCCGAGACGATGCTTGACTTCAAGCAGAAGAAGGCTTTGCATCCCGTTCCGGCTTCCAACAACTCGCTCGACAGAAGAGATCTGGCTTCCGTGACGATGACACGCCTGACGGAGGAACGCCCAGGATGGTATGAAGGCTCACTTGATTTCAAGCGGGTGGTGCTGGTGCCTTCGACCGGAAAGCATGAATACCGTGACACGCATTTCATGGTTCAGTGCAAGGCAAATTCAGGTCAGGACTGCTATAATCGCATCATCGAGCATCTCCGGGGGTGCGTCGACGGCAGAAGCCAGTTCCCCTCAGCCAAAGGCAAGAACTTCCACTTTCGCTATCTTGGCATGTGGAAGTAACATAGAAAGAAGATCCATCCATTTGACAGACGATTATGAACAAGGTCATGTTGATCGGCAATGTAGGCAAGGATCCTGATGTGCGTTATTATGACGCAGATCAAGCGGTGGCACAGTTGCCTTTGGCTACGACCGAACGGGGATACACACTCCAGAACGGGACGAAAGTTCCCGATCACACAGATTGGCACAATGTGATCTTCTATCGTAATTTGGCTAAAATCGTCGAGAAATATGTCCACAAAGGGGACAAGATCTATATCGAAGGAAGGATCCGCTACCGATCGTATGACGATCAACGGGGCGCACGCCGGTATGTGACCGAAATTCTGGCCGAAAACATGGAAATGCTCACCCCAAAGCCTTCTCCTTCCCATTCAGACCAACCTCAAGATCAATCTCAACCGCAGAAATCTGCAGAAGACAAACTTCCATTTTAAACCATAACAAATGGATTTGACGGCGCTATCTGAATCTATTTCCGATATCTATTTCATACACCCCTCCATGGGAGTTGTACTTTCCGCATTGCTGGCAGTGGCCCTACTCTTTGTTTCAGGTTTCGCCAGCGGATCCGAAATTGCATTTTTCAGTCTTTCACCCACTGACATTGCCGAGCTGAATCCTGACAAGAGTGAGCTGGACAGGCACATCAGCCTGCTCAGGGAGGATTCCGAACGGACATTGGCGACAATTCTCATCACCAACAACTTTGTCAATGTCACGATCATCATGCTGTGCAATTTTGTGTTCGGATCGGTCATCCACTTCGGCAGCAAGGCTTATTGGCTCCAGTTTCTTTGCCTCACCGTGTTGCTCACATTCCTGCTTTTACTCTTCGGCGAGATCATGCCAAAGGTCTACAGCCGCCAAAACCCGTTGAAGTTCTGTCGCTCCAGCGTCAACGGAATCTTGTTCATGCGCAGGTTGGTTTGGCCTCTTGCGAGCATATTGCTCAAGAGCGGCGTGCTCGCAGAGAAAGCTTTGCCCAAGGAAAACAGGCAGTTGAGCGTCGATGATCTTGAGCAGGCGCTGGAGCTGACGGACAAGGCGGACATCAAGGACGAGCAGAGCATGCTACAGGGCATCATCCGCTTCGGCGACGAGACGGCCAAGGAGGTGATGACGAGCCGCCAGGACATTGTCGACATTGACATCAAGAGCAGCTACGCCGACGTGCTGAAGTGCATCGTGGACAACAACTACAGTCGCATCCCTGTCTATCAGGACAACGACGACAACATACGCGGCGTGCTCTATATCAAGGATCTTCTGCCCCACTTGACCAAGCCTTCCAACTTCCGTTGGCAGTCGCTGATCCGCCCGCCCTACTTCGTTCCGGAGACAAAAAAGATCGACGACCTGCTCCGCGAGTTTCAGGAAAACAAGGTGCACATCGCCATCGTGGTCGATGAGTTCGGCGGCACGAGCGGGCTCGTCACCCTTGAGGACATCTTGGAAGAGATCGTCGGCGAGATCAATGACGAATATGTCGAGGAGGAGAAGACTTATTCGAAACTGAACTACAACACCTATATCTTTGAGGGAAAGACACTGATCAGCGACTTCTGCCGGATTCTGCAGATCGATGATGATGAATTTGCCGACGTCGAAGGGGATGCAGACACGCTCGCCGGACTGCTCCTTGAGATGAAAGGTGATTTTCTCAGCATTCACGAGAAGATCGACTACAAGCACTACACCTTTGAGATCGTCGAGATTGAAGGGCGCCGCATCAGCCGCATCAAAGTCACGGTCCATGCGCAGACGAATTCCAAAGAGACGAAGGACTGATCCTATGCCGCTGCTGAAAATCAAGAACGTACAATCGGATGTGACGCTCGGACTATGGCAGATCACAGAGTCGGTCGACGCTTTTCTTTCCACCGATGACGCGCTGCGGCAGGTCTACAGCACGTTCAATCCCTCAGAGAATGTCAATCGGACGCGCGAACGATTGGCTGTCTATGCCCTACTCCGCCACATGAAGGATGCCGGCACGCCCTTGCTGATCGAGCATCTCGACACCGGACGTCCTCAGCTCCCAGGCTGTCACATCGGCATCAGCCACACGAAAGGGTTTGCGGCCCTGATCTTATCCAAAACGCGGCCGGTGGGCGTGGACATCGAATATCACTCAGATCGGGTCAACAGAGTGGCGGAACGATTCATACGGCCCGACGAAGTGGCAGAAACAACCGCCTCGCGGCTGATCAACTGGTGTGCCAAAGAAACCATCTACAAGCTGTTCTCCGATGAGCATCTGGACTACTTCGACATGAGACTGCGCCCCTTCACCCTTCAGAAACGGGGCACATTCGAGGTGGAAGATCTGAAGATACCCAAGTTGCAGGAGGTCAGCTATGTCGTGGAGCCGGCCTACGTGCTGACCTATTCGGTCGGCATGCCACAGCCTTAGCACGGTCTTACCGTTCCGACGGTGCCCGCCGCCACATCCCGACATCCACCCCAAAAACAACTGATGATCATGAAAAAAAGCCTGCTGATCTTCCTGCTCTTAACCGCTTGCACGGCCACCATGACGGGCCAGCACCCGGTCACGCTTGTCAGGATGAACCGTCAGCAGCAGTTCCACAAGCAGATTCCACCGGGAAACTACAGCGGGATCTGCCGTCTCAACGACAGTCTCTATGCGGTCGCGAACGACAAGTCGCCGCTCGAGGGATTCCATCTGTTCCAAATCGACATTGACCGGACCACGGGCATGATCCGGCGAGTGACCGACTGCGGATTCAGAGGCGACCGTCCGTCGGATCGGGACGAAGAAGGCATCGTCTTCAGACCGCACGCGGGGACGCTCCTGATCTGCGGGGAGAAAGACCGAAACATCATCGAATATGACCTGCAGGGCAGGCGGACGGGACGACAAGCAGACCTGCCCGCACGCTTCCGAAAGGCCTCAACTGACTTCGGCATGGAGTCGCTCGCCTATCAGGAGGCGACCCGCACGCTGTGGACCTGCACCGAAGGTCCTCTGCCCGATGACCTGCTCTCGGCACCGCCGTCATCATCTGTCGGCTACGCCCTTCGCCTCATAGCTTTCGACGATGCCCTGCGACCGGTTCGACAATACGCCTATCGGACGGATCCTCCGCTGAAACAGCAGCGCAAGGCCGCCCACTACGCGATGGGAGTCAGCGAGCTCACAGCACTCGAAGACGGTTCGTTGCTCGTGCTCGAACGCGAATTCTACGTTCCCCGACTAAAAATTGGCGCTTCCGTCAGGTGCAAGCTCTTTCAGGTCAGGCCAGCCGAGGATTTCGCGATCACCACGGACGCTCCGCTCACTGACACCATGCCCTATCTGCCCAAACGGCTTATCTGCGAATGGAAGACTCACCTGAGGCTCTTCAGCCGTGGTCTGGCAAACTACGAGGGCATGTGTCTCGGCCCCCGATTGGATGACGGAACGCAGACGCTCCTACTCGTCTCCGACTCGCAAAACCGATATGGCGGCGTGCTGAAAGACTGGTTCAAGGTCATCATCCTCCGTTAGCGGACCGCCGGGCGACCGCTACAGGCAACGGCAACCCTGTCAGCCAGGAAAATGTCGGCAATGCCGGAAGGGTTGGCAAACAAATATTTGGGGATGCGAAAGAATTATCGTAACTTTGCAACAATGACGCGGACGAGAAGATATCTGATCGTGCTATGGACCGTGCTGCTGTCCTCGCTGCTTGCCGCTGCACAGACACCGGTCGCCAACAGGGTGAAAGCCGTCATCAGGCATTTGCCCCGGGAGGCAGCCGTCGTGGCCAAGTACACGGACAACGCGCGTCATTCGCTCTATTACACCCTGCACAACCGACTCTATCGTTTCGATGTACTGAAAAACACGAATGAGGATATCACCTTCGCCGATGAGGGTTACTCGCGCATCCTTGCCACTTATCTGAGTCCCGACGGCAACTTTGTTTTCATAGCCGTAGACCGCGGTTCGCTGGCCAACTTCTACCCCGACGACGGGCAGGTGCTCTGGCGTATCGACTCGCGGACGAGGAAGTCGTTGCGGATCCAGTCAGGATTCAAGGTCGAGAAGCAGAAGTCCTGCTTTGTCGTTCGCAAAGCCTACCGGTGCCTGAATCCGAAAGCGCTACCACAACAGCAGAAATGGACCGCCCGCAATCACTACTATGACCTCTTCGGAACTGTGCTTTTCGCCAAGGAAGAATATCCCATCAAGATCCGGACAAAACACTGACAGCGGTTTCAGATCATTTCACCGTGATGTGAAAACAGCCCTGATGCACTTCGTATTTGACATAACATCGGCCTTGCCGGCGCATGTCATCGAGCACCTCACTCAATATCCATTTCAGCGTGTCGTTCCTTACCACGCGCCGCTTTGGCCCCTCGGGATCCTCCACCGTCTTGTATCTGTTGTAGCAAATGTCAAAGGTCGTGCCATAGAGATGACAACTGTTCTGGGTGGCATTGCCGTTGTGCCCACGTAGTTTTTCCACGTCTTCCTTGCTCCGCATCACACTCGTGACAATGATTTTGTGCAGCGGAACAGCCTTCGTCTGCAGACTGTCGAAAAACGAACGGCCTATATCCTGCAGCAGGACGGCGGCCGGCGGCACTAAGTAAGGGATGCTGCGGCGCAACCGGTCGACATAGAAATAGGGATTGCTGCCGACAAACACCAACTCAGCCTTGCGGCTCTCGGCCTCCTGCCGGTCGACAACGGGCTTCACGCCATGTTTGGTGGCGGCTGCGAGCTGCACGTCATTCTGGTCGGGGAAAGCCCGTCCGAAATTCGGAACGCTCATGATCCGGTTTTTCACTTCCGACCCGTCGGCCTTGAAGAACATCGACGGACCGGCCACAGCCCGTTGGGGCAAAGGCTGCTTCTGCCCCTCCTGCAGACGGCTGCCGTCATCGGTTGTTACCGCACGGGCCGAATCCGAATGCTGCACTGTCACCGTCTGCGAGACGGTCCCGGCAGGTTTCGGCCTGTCACCACCCTTGTCTTCCGCAATCGAAGGGAACGCGCACCGCACGATCCCCAACAGGACGACCACGATGCCGAAGCCCTGTATATATCTGGTTTTTGTAATCTTCATGCAATATACCTATTTATATGCAAACTTACACATTTTTTCCGACATACATGAAGCGATCCTCAAAAATATTCAGAACGCCAACCCACAAAAGTCAATTATCCCATTCGAAATCTGACCCACATCTGTCGGAGCGGCCGGGGGATGCCACTTTCGCGTTTCACAATGACCGTCCGGGGAAACGGCAGGAAACATGCCTTGTTACCACCTGATAATCAATGCGTTGGCAAAGCTATCATCCGGGCGGCCGAAAGGACACATATCGGCGGCCCGGAGCTATCATATCGGCGACCCGGAGCTATCCTCTGCGCAGGGCGGATGTATGGAATGGTTTTGACGGATCGGAAAGATGGTTTTTCAGAAGGGATACAGCAAGAATTCAAAAGCATCGAAACAGACACTTCGCGTAATCGAACAGCGAAGGCAACACCGACCAAGCTGATGCCGAACAAGACGATAGAAACGAAAAGGGATCATGCGTGCACCCGTAGCGCGTTGCAAAAGAACGGAGGCCGGACGGTCCATATCACAGACGGAGGGGGTGAAAAAAATAGGGTGCAGACCCATGACGGATCTGCACCCTGACAGTCTTCTGACGGCAGCGATCAGCCGCAGAGGCCGCTGAGATAACGCTCTGCCTCAAGGGCGGCCTTACATCCACTGCCGGCTGCAACGACAGCCTGACGGTAGATAGGGTCGCATACGTCACCGGCAGCGAAGACGCCCGGAACGTTCGTGCGCTGGCTGTTGCCTTCGGTGCGGATGAATCCCATCTCGTCGAGATCTATCTGCCCTTTGACAAAACCCGTGTTGGGCGTGTGTCCGATGGCTAAGAAGAATCCGTCGATGGGCAGGTCATAGTGCTCCTCGTCAGCTTCGCCCTTGCGCTTGACAAGGTGTACGCCCTCGACACCGTTCTCTCCATAGAGTCCCGTAGCGTTGTGCTCGAAGAGAATCTGGATGTTCTCAGCCTCGCGAACGCGCTGCTGCATGATCTCCGAAGCGCGGAGATAGGGTTTGCGGACGATGAGGTAGACCTGTTTACAGATGTGTGACAGATAGAGCGCATCTTCACACGCGGTATCGCCTCCGCCGACTACAGCAGTTACTTTCTTGCGGTAGAAAAATCCGTCACAGGTGGCGCAGCCGCTGACACCTGTTCCTTTGTACTTCTCTTCATCGGGCAATCCGAGATATTTGGCAGCGGCTCCGGTTGCCAGGATGACCGCATCGGCAGATACCTGCACGTCACGATCGGTTGTGAAAACATAAGGCTTCTTGGAGAAGTCGGCCTTGACGATGGTTCCCTCACGCAGTTCGGCGCCGAATCGGGCGGCATGTTGGCGGAAGTTTTCCATCATCTCATTGGCGTCGATGCCGTCGGGATAGCCGGGAAAGTTTTCTATAACGGTTGTCTGAGTGAGCTGCCCGCCCAACTGCATGCCGGTATAGAGAACCGGAGACAGATTGGCCCGCCCTGCATAAATGGCAGCGGTGTAGCCTGCGGGGCCACTTCCGATAATGAGACAACGAACGTGTTCCATAATCTGATTACACTTTTAGGATTGAAATGATATACGTTTTTTTTAACTGACTGAGAAGGAATGACGACCGGCATCTGCTGCCCTGCTCGCGCAAAGGCATGAAGGATAGCAGCCGACAGGTGTCATCCATTCCCTGTCCGCCAACGGTGTCAGGCCTTCAGCAGTTCTTCGATCTGCTCGGCGATGTGCTCGATCTTCTCTGTAGGTTCGAAGCGTGCAACGACAAGTCCTTTCTTGTTGACGAGGAACTTGGTGAAGTTCCATTTGATTTCAGGGCTTTCCTTGTAGTTGGGATCAGCCTCTGAGAGCATCTTGTCAAGGATGGGATAGATCGGATGCGACTCGTCCCAGCCTGCGAAACCTTTCTGCTCTTTGAGATATTTGTAGAGCGGGTCGGCCTCTTCGCCGTTGACCTTGAGCTTCTTGAACTGCGGGAACTCTGTGCCGTAGTTGAGTTTGCAGAACTCGTGGATGGCCTCATCAGTACCCGGAGCCTGCTGGCCGAACTGGTTGCACGGGAAATCGAGAATCTCGAAGCCCTGTGCATGATACTGCTTATAAAGTTTCTCGAGCTCTTCATACTGCGGTGTGAAGCCGCACTTCGTAGCTGTATTTACAATCAGAAGCACTTCGCTCTCGTACTCTTTCAACGACACATCATTGCCTTTTCTGTCCTTGACAGTGAAATCATATACTGTTTTCATCTTTATAAATAAAAAAATGTTTGTGATACAATGTACAAAGATAGTAAAAAGATTATATTTCATTCAGATTTGGGGCATATTTTATATTTTATTTCAGTTTCGGTCTGCTCCGTGGGCATCTGCCGCGCGGCATGCCGACTCGTCTGCTGAGCCTCGCATAGGAACGGGATGCCGCGAAAGCGGAGTGCGGAGCCGGCATAGGGATTCCGCCCGAAAGCATAGGGAATCTCCTACCGAACAATATGGGAAATATATTTGGAAGGCATCATGAAAAAATGTATTTTTGCAGCATCAGAAATCAGTAATCAACTGAATCGGAAAAGTATAATCATTAAAAACGACGCGATATGAAAAAGATGAAGACTATGTTGGTGATGATGCTCGCAGCTCTCGCACCATTCACATTCACAAGCTGCGACGATGAAGTCTACTGGTATGACGATCCATGGTGGTACGTTTACGATGACGGTTCATACTATTGGAACACGGACTACTATTATGACACAAGCTATGACTATATGGACGAAGGCCTCACAGTGCTCGACGAGGCGCAGGTGCTGGCCGGAGAGTGGCGGGGAACGATGCAGTATTACACGGCTGCAGATAAGTCGGTGGCGGAGTTCAATGTCAATATGCTCTTCGTGCAGAACAACCCACGCGCCATCAAGGGCACCGGCATTGAGGTCGACTCCTACAACGGGGAATCGCAGACGCTCAACTTCACCTGGTACATTGATGCCAAATCGGGCGACATCTACATCCGTTATGACGGTAGCGGCAACACCTTTGTGCTCGACATCAACGCAAGGGACAAGGGCTTCTATCTGAGTGAGGCTTCGGGAGAGTTCTACGGATATATGCTCGGAACAAACAACAACGACGCCGCCTATTTCAACATGGTGCGCTCGGAAGCCAATGCAAAGCCGGCCACACGCGCTGCAGGGACGAAGACCTTCGGGCAGAAGCAGATTCAGAAACCGACCTTCGGGAGTGTCGCAGGAAGGCTCGTGCAGCGTTGACCGCCTGCCGGACCAGACCAAAAGAAACAGGGATGCAATCGGCTTGCATCCCTGTTTTCATGTCTTATTGGAACCCCCAGACCCGGAGCACCTTGTCGCGGGGGAGGCTCTGCACGGTCCGCTCGACGCCGTCGGGCAGATTGCAGAAAAAGTCGATGCCCGTCTTGCTTTCCAATTCATCGATGTTGACCACGAAATCGGCAAGATTGGAGTTCATCGGATAGTCCTTGTGCTCAAACCAGAACCCGACGGCTTTATAGCCCAAACTGTTCTTGCAGAGCACGGCAGCAAAGAAATACTTGGGCACGGGGATCTGCGTGGTGCCGTCGTTGAGCCATTTGATGATGTTCCCATTATCGATGGTACCGCCCTTGACGACGTATAACGTGTCACGGAACGACTTGACATTCCATGACCGGACACGCTTCTCCATCTGCTCCCAGACATAGTCGACCTCGTTGAACTTCTGCAATTGAGGCTGCATGTTGCTGAGGAAGAAAGTCTGCTTGTTGGCCTCTAAGGAGTATTGACGGTCGGCCGAGGGGCAGATGTGCCCGTGCTGATAGCCCGACCCGTAGTAAGGATCGCTCTTGAGCTGGTATTGCGAGGGCATGTCCTCGTCATGTGGATAGCCGTAGGGATAGCGTCCTACGCCCCCACCCGTGTTGCCGGCATACATCTCATAGCATGACCATCGCTGCGAGTGCATCTTGTTGTCCCACTCGGTGGAGAAGTTCACTCCGTCGACAATGTTTCGGTCAGTGGTCTTGTGGACAATGACGATGCTCTGTCCGCCCTTCAGACGGGGAAACTCAAGTTTGGTGATCTCTTTCGGCAGATCTCCTGTCGGCAGGTTGCGGTTTGCATTCGTCTCGACGGAATCATCGGTCGGGTCGTCATTGCTGCTGCATGCCGCAAGCGAAAGCAGTGCTCCGGCAAGGATCAGAAGACGGAAAAGAAAGTGTGTGCGCTGTTTCATTGAGGAAAAATTTGTGACTATCCGGAACGCCGGACATGGTCTGAAAAAACTAAAAGTGCGTACTATCGCATATGCAACTACGATAGAACGCACTTAGAATATACCTTATATATATATGTCGTAAGATAAAAAAGGTATCTGTTACTTCTTCAACTTGCCGTAGCGGTTCATGAAACGGTCAACGCGACCTGCCGTGTCAACGAGCTTGCTCTTACCGGTATAGAACGGGTGAGAAGTACTTGAGATCTCGACTTTTACCAATGGATAAGTCTCTCCTTCAAATTCTACTGTCTCTGAACTCTTGCATGTAGAACGTGTAAGGAACATATCGCCGTTGGACATATCCTTGAATACGACGGGGCGATAGTTTTCTGGGTGAATACCTTGTTTCATTTCAATTCTTATTATTTTGTATGTACTTGTTTGATCATCCTATGATGTAACAGGATGCAAAGGTACGAATATTTCCGTATTCGGCCAAATATTTCAAAGACAAAATCCGCATGAGACGCTGATATTGACATCTATGCGCTGACACTTACCGCAAAGACCTGCCGAATACTGTCAGCAAGTGCCCAAAGGAAACGACAGATGAAAATCTACAGGACATCGTCCTTGATGGCCGGACGGATCTCTTCAAAGCTGTTGTTTTCCGGCATCCGGTTACGGAAATAGTTGTATGTGGGTGGTGGGACGACAAGATGAAGCTCTGAGAGTGCATATAGCAGTGCAAGCTTGAACCGGGCATATCTGCCTCTTGAGAAACGATGTCGCTGGCCTTTCCATGGTGACAGACTTTCGTATCGCATGAAATCGGGTTGATAAGGGTGATGGCATTCTTGATGCCAAGGTTTTATGCTACCGGTGAAATGGACAATGACCGGATCACGCTGGGCCTCTTCCACCTCTGCGTCGAGCTCCCAGGAGATCATCCTGCAATCCGGTTTAAGGAATGTATCTTCCATAGCATTCCACCGAAGAGGAAGCATCTTCTTGTCGTTACAGAGGAGAAAGTTCAGTACGTCTTGTTCATGACATCGCAGCTTATGCCAATTCTCCTTGATATAGGGAGCAAACCGGTCAGCCAGATGAGTTGTCCGCCACTTCGCAAGATTGACTACCAGCATGCCTCCGTTGAAGTAGCCAAGCGACTGGGGATAATGGAGTCGGTTGTAAGGCTTGGAGATGTGGCACGTCTGATCCGGCACAACGGCGATACTGGCATTCTCAAAATCAGTTTCCCAAAGTGGCCTGAGCGAATGTCGGACGATCATGTCACCATCTAAATAGATGACACGGCTAATGGTCTGCGGGAGAAGATCGGTCATGAAAAGCCTGTAATAGGTAGCTAAAGAGATGACGTGTGGCTGTTGCCAGGCATTGTTGATGGGGCAATGTTTGACCATGTCCTCTGAAATAGTATATAGGGATAGTTGCTGGTTGTAACTATCCGCGATGGACATGAGCTGTTCTTTCGACCGGAGGGACAATCCGCCTGTCAGCACATGAACGGACAGACGCTCCGCCTGATTGTTCTCAAAAAGCGAAGTGAGCATAATGCCTGTAGGCATAACATAGCCATCATCGGTGGCACACACCACATGAATGGAATCTGTGCGATTAAGCATCGTATATCAAGGAGTTATTTTGGGGTAAAGATACAAAATGTTCCTGAGACGGCAAAGCCCATTCCCCGCTATTCATCTGGAAATTCTTCATTTCAAAAAAAAACATCCGAAAAGCTCAGACAATTGTCTTTTCGGATGCTGTCATTGATCGAATGGCTGTGTCATTTCAACGTGACCACGATCTTGTCGATGTAGATTGCACCTTTCTTGTCGTTGGCAATGGTGAAATACTTGTAGCTTCCGCCGCTCAGATCATAGGTTTCCGTGTAAACCTTGAACGAGCCTTCGGTCGTGTTGGTTGAGTTTGCTTTGATGGCATTACTCGTCGGATGAGCTGCCGTGCCTGCATAGAGACTGTAATTGGGCGTGAAAGTCGAGCTGGTAACGACCTTAAGCGTGATGGTGATCGTCTTAATATCGGATGCAAAGGGAGCCGCATTGAAGAGGAATCCCTGCTTGGACGCGTCTGACTCATGACCCTGCATCTGAATTCCGCCACCGTTTGAAGCGGTGGCTTTGCAGATTTTGGCGCCCTTGTAGTCAATGCTGTTGAATGCCCACGCGTACCATGTTTCTTCTTTGGCGACATCTTGACTGCCATATTTATTCTCGTCGAGGGCCACGCTGCCAGTCTTGCCGCTGATGATGGTAGCTGCTGTCATCCCGCTTCCGGATACTTCTCCGCCTCCTTCGCTTGATCCGTTGGATTTCAGAGAGTACAGGTAGTTGTCGTTGCCGTTAAACTCCGGGGTACTGCCCTTATAGTTGACCACATTGCCCACGACGACAACCTCGTCGCCAACCTTCAGCTGATCCTGAGACGTAAACTTCTCATTCTTCAGATATTTGCCACGGAAGACATAGAGTTGATTGTTTTCCGTACCGTCATCGGATATATAATAGGTCATGTTGCCGAAAGATGCGGCGAACTCCTTGATGAAAGAAACCTTGCCCTTCACATAGATCGGGGTCGTCGTCTTCTTGTCAGCCTCAAGTCCGGAGATGAACTTCAGTGCAGCTGCAACATTGTAGGGTGAAGCCTCCATGCCGCTTCCCTGGGGATCGCCTGGCTGATCGGTTCCGCCGCCGCCATTGGGATCGACCACCTTGCCATTGTGAGAATAGAGGTAAGAGTTATTGGCCGCAGACTCCGGAGTTGAACCCTTAAAGTAGACAAACTTACCACAGATGATCACTTCATCACCTTCCTGAACAGGTGTATCATCGGCTGTGAACTTCTTGTTGCCCAATCCCTTGCTACGATAGATATTCAGCTGGTTGCTTGAAGTGCCGTCATCAGATATATAATAGGTGGCATTGCCGAAGTTAGCGACATCAAATTCAGTCACCGAAACCACCTTTCCCTTGACGTAGATCTCACTTGAGTTGACATCGGCACCCAATCCTTTAATGTAGGCAATGGCTGCCGCAACGTTGTAAGGATCCTCCTTGGTCCCAGTCCCTGCAGGAGGCACGACAACAGTTGTATCTTTTGCCACAGTCGGCATATTGTATGGCATGGGCACATCCTCACATCCAGAGAGCGTAAAGGCTGCCATAGCCAAGGCAATGAATGAATAAATCAGCTTTTTCATATTTCTTTTATGCTTGTTAGTTCTTAATGATGTATATGTTAATCGACCTTTATGCTCTTGATTTCCCACGTAGCGGCACTCGTTTTCGAACTGTTATAGTAGAAGCAGACGTAGATGGTCTTGCCGGCGTAGGCGGTCAGATCGGCAGTCGCAGTGACGAAGGTCCAGTCTTTCCCGGATGGATAAGACGTGTAATCAAGCGTCTGCCAGTTCTGTTTGTCTGTGGAAACCTGCACCTGAAGTTCATCCTTCGCGTTACCGAAATATTTTGCAGTGTGCGAGAAAGTGAGCGTGGCCGACTCGGCCTTGCTCAAGTCAATGGCCGGAGAGATGGCACGCGCATGGGTCTCATACCGGTTCGGGGCCACATAAGCCGTAGCTTTCAGACCATTGCGGCTGTCGAAAGACCACACCTTGGTGACACCTTCAGGGAGCGTGCCGTTATCGATCGTCCACGGCGCAACGGCCAAATCGAAGGGATTCGTGGCAAAATCATTGGAATAGAAAGGTGGCAAAGACTTCCTCAAATCCTTACCTTCACCGATTTCAGCATCACGCAACAGGATCTGCCAAGTGTTGCGATAGCGGGTGAAGATGCCAGTGATGTCAAGCGTATCTTTAGGCAGAATCTTGTTGGCAAAGTCTGCATAAGTGCTCGTTCTGACCACTAAAGTATTCGTAGAGATACTGGTTGCGGTTCCCGTACTCAAATTAACCATGGCGCGGTTGGCACTATTGGCAGTCAGAACAACGCTGCCATCTGACGGCGCATATACGTTCCGGCCGTTCGCATCCTTGAATGCGACACGCTTGATGGTCATCAGCTTACCTGCATTTTGCTCTAAATAATGAGCATCGCCGGCCAAAGAGAGATCGAAAACTTCCTTCAATGCATCAGCCTTAGACTTGTCGGGAGTTCCGATGAGCTTATAATGCTGATCCCAAACGAATCTGTCCATGCGGCCGATAGAATGCGTTCCATAGTTGCTCGAGGCCGAATTGGTGTTGGTATAGACACCGCCTATCTCCGCCTGCTGCCCATAACCGCCGATGTAAAGGCTGTCAAGGTCGATCAAAACTTCCTGTCCGACGGGCAGATAACCATAGAGCCCGCTTCCGGAGATGCAGACTAAAAGAGCCCCGGTGTTATCCTGCAGCGATATTTCTTGATAGATGTTGCCCTTCTCGTCGTTGCCTGTGACGATGCCTTTGATCTGGATCGGCTCCGTGATCTGGGTGTAACTGCTCTGGTTGATGACATCTGCGAATTTGCTTTTCAGCTGTGCGATGGTCAGCACATTGGTCTCCTTGATTTCATTGTTGCCCCATGGAGAATGATCAGCGTTCAGCTCCGGAGCGGCATAATCAGCCCCCATACACGAAGCCATCAGTCCTCCGACCAACAACAAGATGATATATTTGATTTTCTTCATGTCTGTATGTGTTTAGAATCTGTATGAAACCTGGAACATTCCGTTGGTCCCAAAGACGTAGTATTTCTTGGGATTCTTGGAGAATTGATAAGTTCTTTGCCCGCTGATCGTACCGTCATCCTTCTTCGTATAGTCGCTCCGGCTCTGCTCGTAGCCACCACTGACGATGCTTTGATTGTTGAGTATGTTGGTCACCATCAGATTGAAGTTCAGCTGTCCGTGTCTTAAGCGGATGCTTTTGCCGATGCTTCCGTCGACCATCCATCCACCGTGACCCTTCGACTGTTCCGGAACGATGTAGTTGCCTTCATTGTCCAAGCTGCCCATAGTCCTGAGCGTGCTCTCATAGCGCAGGCTTGGGGAGTAGGAAAGATAGATACGATCATAGTAGTTGGCATTCAAGTCAATGAACCATCCACCTTGATGGAAGCTCAGTCCGACGCTTCCTGCCGTCAGAGGAGTACCCGCCTCGCGCATGCCTTTGTTCATTACAACGTCTGGTGCACCCTTGGTTGCGTCGTTATAAGTGGCTTTGGTCGAACTCATGTACCATACGTTCGCGTTATTCACATTCTTGGCCTCGCTGATAGTTCCCAACGCTTTGAGATCGAGGAAGGAAGTGAGTTTGTAGTTGATTCCTAATTCGACGCCGTAGTATTTCTTCTTGATTCCAGTCATGGATACATAAGAGAAAGAATTGATATCGTCGAAATAGAAATTCTGCCATTCTGTTACGTGGTCCAGATAACTATAGTATGCGTTCAGATTAGCATGTATCCGGGCATTCTGGAACTGATATCCGAATTCGCTGCTGAATACATGTTCGTCTTTCAGATGCAGCACGAAGTCATTGTTCATTTCCGGTGAGACGAATGCAGTGCTGGCTGTCGGCGCGTTCCATTGATAGCCGGCACCAAGCGAGAAGACATGTCCGTGCCCGGCATTAAATGTTGCGCTGGCCTTTCCGCCTGCTTCTCCAAAGTGTGCAGTACCGCTCTTGCCATAGGAGTTCTCTGCGAACAAACCGTTGCGCATATACCCTTCACGCTGCATACTTGTGCCGCCCATCTTGGCAGCGGCCATTATGTGCCAGCGGCCTGTATTCACTGCATAGCTCGTCCATGCAAAACTCTTCCGGATGTTGATGTCATAGTCATAGCCGAACTTATCACCTTCGTTGACAAGACGACCCTTCCGGTCGGCACCCATGGTGTTCAAGTCATACTGAACAGCATCCGATGCTCCGTCATAAGTGCCCAAAGCGTAGGTATTGATGTTGTGGAAAGCACTGGCTCCAAGCAGATCTTCCATCGTCTGATAATGCTTCGCGAAGCTGCTCCCGAAAACGACGCCTAAGTTCCACACCTTGTTTTTGTCGACTTGCTGTGTCAGCGTGGAAGCCAGATTCAGCGTCAGGTTGTCGTTGTGCTTTGCTTGGACGTAATAAAGGGCATCAGATCCGGCAGCCGAATTCTGTATATTGGCCCAGTAGAGGCGATCCCAGTTGATCTGCCGATTGGCCTTTGAAGTCTGCCAGAAGTTGACGGAGCGCTGCCATTGAGCGAATGAAAACTCGTTATTGCCGATGTTATCTTCGTTCCAGACATCAAAGTAGCTGCTCGGCATCTTCTTCCAGTAGTCGGGCTGTGGATTCTCCGCGCTGTTGTAATTCAGCTTTGTGCTCTTATACATACTGTACGTGCCGAAGAGAGTCGTCGTGAGTTTCATACCCTGCATGACGTCCCAGTCCCAGGTGAGAAGTGCAGATGGCGCAAAATCATTGACAACCCGCGAGTTGCGTTTATGTCCGTTCTGGTAGCCCCAGTATGGATTGTAGTAGCGATCGTTGGCCAGCCAGTAGGCCTCATCTGTCGAAGCGCCCTGCGTGGAACGCTCTGTCGGATTACCCCAAGTGGAGAACGAGAGCGAGTGACCGTTGTTCCATTTCTTCTGAATGCCGAGGAAATAAGACAAGGAGTTGTAAAACGTGCCCTCCACATAACCCTTGTTAGCCCACCGGTAGGTCACATTGGCCGCCACGGCCCATCCTTTGCTGTTGAATCCCGAGGCATATGTGTACATCCCACGCAATGTGTAGTTGCGGTTGGCACCTGCTACGGAGAAGCGATGGCCTGATGCCATGTTTCCGGCACGGAAGTTATAGTTGTTGCTTCCGCCCATACCGGCGATCGAAAAGTTATTGCTTTCAAACGGCAAGGCAAAATCCACGTTGCGCGTTTGCTGGTTCAGCCCACCGATCATGGAATATCTGAACTGTCCGGACTCTAAGTCATTCACCAAGGCACCATTGATGTAGATGTCGTTATATTTCTGATTAAAAGCGCGATAACGAAACCGCATCGGCGAGAAAAGAAAACCGATCTCACTCGCATACATGTTTGTGTTGGAGTTAAGGATCGTGACATTCTGGGTCATGTCATCATCCTCGCCCAATTGCGCCTCTGAAAAGGTGAAAGCCGAAGCATCCATCTGATTAGCCTTATTTCTGTCCTGATCGTTGTTCTGCGCAACAGCCAAGGACGAGCAACATAAAGCTAAGATCACTAATTTCTGCTTTGTTTGCATATAAATTGGTTTAAAATGAATAAAAGATCAAGAATGCAAAGTAACAAAAATCATTTTAAAAAACTCCGATTTAAATATTAAAATTTGGTCAAAGGGCGTATTTATTCAGAATTAATTACGATATTTGCAATCAAAAGAGTTAAAACATGAAAAATTATCTGTTTATTTTCGCATTTCTGGTCCTGTTGTCCGCAGGTGCTTCGGCGCAGAAGAAGTTCTCGGTCTATGCTGTTGGCTTTTACAATCTCGAAAACTTATTCGACTTCACACACGATGAGGGAAAGAACGACAGAGAGTTTCTGCCGACGGGATCCTATCATTGGGACGAGATGAAATATACCCACAAGCTCCGCAACATGGCGCGTGTGCTGGCCGATATGGGGACGGACAAGCTGCCTCAAGTGGGCTGCACGTTCATCGGCGTGAGCGAAGTGGAGAATGCACATGTGATGACCGACTTGGTCAACCAGCCGCCGTTGAAGGCCCGCAACTATCAGTTTGTGCACGTAGAAGGCCCGGATCGCCGCGGCGTAGACTGTGCTTTGATCTACAATCCGGCACTTTTCACTGTCCGGAATGTGAAGCTCGTACCTTATGTACCAAAGCTTGCGAAGGACAGCACATTCATCACGCGCGGCTTTCTGACCGTCAGCGGCACCTTGGCAGGCGAACATGTCACCGCCGTCGTGTGCCACTGGCCCAGCCGTTTCAGTGGTTCCTACTATCGGGAACTGGCCGCCGAACAGGTCAAAACGCTCAAGGATTCGCTTCTCCGCGATGATCCCAACTGCAAGGTGATGGTGATGGGCGACATGAATGATGACCCCACTAACAAGAGCATGTACGAGGTGCTCTCGGCAAAGGAAGAGATCAGCAAGGTCGGAGATGACGACATGTATAATCCATGGTACAACCTGCTGGCCAAGAAGGGCATCGGAACGCTCACCTATCAGGGTAGCCCCAACCTCTTCGATCAGATTGTGCTGACGCCAAACCTGTTGGACCGCAAAGGCCTGAAAGACTTCTCGACCCTGAAATACTTTTCTCACCAGATCTTCCGGCGCGACTATCTCTTCCAGACTGAAGGCGCCTACAAGGGACAGACGAAACGTACCACGGCCGGTGGTGTCTGGCTCGACGGCTACAGCGACCACCTCCCGGTGGTGCTCTACTTGGTAAAGGAGCAGAAGAACTGATGCTTTCTCGATGACGAACGAGGCGGGTATGCCTGTCGCCACATACATCAGATCAATTCATGCATGACAAATGGTGTATTATGAATTACGAAATTCATCCTTTTGAGCCATGGCTTCCGTCTGGAGCACGCCTGCTGATGTTAGGCACCTTTCCACCTGCGCCGAAGCGTTGGTGCATGCCTTGGTACTACCCAAACTTCACCAATGACATGTGGCGCATCTTCGGACTGATCTTCTTTGGCGACAAAGAGACCTTCGTTGATGCCGAGCACAAGACCTACAAACTTGAAGCGCTCCAGGATTTTCTGGCCCGAACGGGTGTCGCACTCTTCGATACGGCCTTGAAGATCAGGCGAACCAAAGGGACGGCATCGGACAAAGACCTCGAGATTGTGGAGCAATCCGATCTCGACGGAATGCTTCGGGCCCTGCCGGAGTGCCGGGCCGTGGTGGCTGCAGGACAGTTGGCCACGAAGGTCTTCACCACTCACTACGGCATCCATGAAACTCCCGTCATGGGCGGGTGGACCGAATTCCGTTTTGAAGGACGCCCCATCCGGCTTTATCGCGTACCAAGCAGTTCTCGCGCTTATCCCATGCGGATTGAGCAGAAGGCCGTTTTCTATGCCCGAATGTTTCAAGAAATCGGTATTCCGAATTCCTACGGAGAGAGGACTGACCAACAATAATATCCACGAATATGAAAGAAATGACAGCTGACAAGCTCACCATCATCGGCATCGCCGGTGGCACGGGGTCAGGAAAGACCACCGTCGTGAGAAAGATCGTTGAGGCCTTGCCGCCCCATTACGTGGCTGTGGTGCCACTTGATTCCTATTACAACGACACCTCGGATAAGACCGAAGAGGAGCGACACGCCATCAACTTCGATCATCCGGATGCCTTCGACTGGAAACTGCTCATCAAGCAGATCAACGATTTGCGGGAAGGGCGGGCCATTGAGCAACCCACCTACTCTTACCTTCTTTGCAACCGACTGCCTGAGACAGTGCATGTGGAGCCGAAACCGGTCATCATCGTCGAGGGTATCATGACGCTGATCAACAAGAAGCTACGCGACATGATGGATCTGAAGATATTCGTCGACTGCGACTCTGACGAGCGTTTGATCCGCAACATACAGCGTGACACCATCGATCGTGGCCGCACGGTGAGCATGGTTGTTGACCGCTACCTGAAGGTCCTCAAACCTATGCACGAGCAATTCATCGAACCCACGAAGCGCTATGCTGACCTTATCATCCCCCAGGGAGGCGAAAACATGAAAGGCATCGGCATTCTTTGCAAGTATATAGAAGGACTCGTCCCCCAGGAAACCTGATCTCCACTTCTGCGGAAGCGCGCCTGAGCTGCCGCTTCCATCAAGCCTTATGCCCCGACTGACGGCACCTACGGAACGGGGTGGAGACATCTCTTGACATCTCCACCCCGCTCTTGTCTGTTGCCGGTCACAAGCCGTAACCGCACTTTCTTTATTCCTCTTCTTTTTTCGTCTTGCGTATAGTGCGCTTGCGCTTGGTCTTGTCTTCACTGCTTTCGGCAACCTTCACGCCGGCCAGTTCCGGATCGATCATGATACGCCCGCAGTATTCGCAGACAATGATCTTCTTGTGCATCTTGATGTCAAGCTGTCTCTGAGGCGGGATCTTGTTGAAGCAACCGCCGCAGGCATCACGCTGCACATAGACGATGCCTAATCCATTGCGGGCGTTCTTGCGAATTCGCTTGAAGCTCGCCAAGAGCCGTGGCTCGATCTTCAGCTCCAGATCCTTGGCTTTCGCCTTGAGTTTCTCTTCCTCTTCACGGGTTTCCTGCATGATCGAAGCAAGTTCGCCGCGCTTCTCCTCCAAGGCTTTCTGACGGTCGACGATCACTTCTTGATTGGTCGCCATATCCTTTTTGCGTTCTTCGATCTTGATTTGGGCTTCCTGAATCTTCTTGTTGCAGAGCTCGATTTCAAGCGTCTGGAATTCGATTTCCTTACTCAAGGTGTCATACTCGCGATTGTTTTTCACTTCTTCCAACTGCGCCTTGTATCTTTCCACACTGGCTTCGGCCTCGGTGATCTCGCCTTTCTTGAGCGTGATGGCACTCTTGAAGTCGGCAATCTCTTTTTGTATCTTGTCCACACGTGTCTCGAGTCCCTGCAGTTCGTCTTCCAGATCCTGCACTTCCAAGGGAAGTTCGCCTCGCAGCGCACGTCTCTCATCAATCGCCGACAATGTCGTCTGAAGCTGGAAAAGAGTTTTCAGCTTCTCTTCAACTGTTAAATCCGTAGGTTCTTTCTTAGCCATAATCTATAAATAAATGATGGGATTGGTGTTCACTTGGGAGAGAAAACACTCCACCGAAGGACACGCTTCCGCAATGATTGATTGAAATATTTCGTTCGTAAACTGTTCACTTTGATAGTGCCCGATGACTGCGATCTGGATCTGCTGACCGTGTCCGAAGTACTCATGATAGTGCATCTCGCCGGTCACAAAGGCATCGGCGCCGGCCCGGATCGCAGCTTCCAACAGGAATGAGCCTGCTCCTCCGCATAGCGCAACGCGCCTGATCGGCCGACGGAGCAATTGGTTGGCCTGCACGCACTCCACGTCAAAACGCCGCTTGAGCATCAGGATGAAGTCATCCGCAGCCGTTTCTTCGGGCAGAGACCCGATCACGCCCTCGCCGCCAAGGACTTCATCGGCACGCTTCTCATCTCCGAAGAACGTCACATCCTGCAAGCCCAACTTCTCTGCAATCTTGAAGTTGACCCCGCCCGGGGCACTGTCGAGATTCGTATGCATGGCCACAATGGTGACTTCCTGCCTGATGGCTTTCATCACCGTGCGCTGTACGTAGTTCTCATCCGAGATATGAGCCAGCTTGTGAAAGATCAGGGGATGATGCGAGATGATAAGATTGCAACCGCGAGACAGAGCCTCGTCGACCACCGCCTCGGTCACGTCCAAGCACAATAAAGCCCTTGAGACTTCCGCATCTGTCAGTCCCACTTGCAGGCCGGCATTGTCATAGCCTTCCTGAAGGGGCAGAGGCGCGAACTTTTCAAGGGCATTCACCACTTCTATAATCTTCACGCGTATGAATTTTATGGTTACAAAGGTACAAAAAAAACAGACACCTTTATTATATATAGAGCCCGTTTTCAGTTTATTTAACGATTTTCCGCCGTTTCTTTCCTGTGCTTCCGGATCTTCTGCAAATTGCTTCCGCCGCAGACGGAACACACTGACAGCCTGACCGCAACGGTGTTCCGGATCGCACGGACCTACCAGGCCAGGAAGTCGGACCTGCGCTCGACGGCCTGCTCCACATCCTCGGGCAGCGAGGCGAAGAAGTCTATGCCTGTCAGTGCCTCTATCTCATCCACCGTCTTCACATAGCTGCTCATCTTCCGGTGTCCGTCTTCGTTTTCGTAGAGGAAGCCGAGTGCGCGCGGCTGCCCTTTCATGCAGAGCACGACCTTATAGAATGCCTCGGGCACGGTGACACGGTTCCGCCCGATCTTCCGATGCCGCGATCCGCGCAGCACGGGGCCTGCTACGATGTAGATGTCACCATATCGCCACGCCCAGTCTCTGCACTTCGACTCTAAGTCGTTCCAGTCGCCGCTGTTGAGGTCATGGCTTTGGGGACACATGTTGGTGAAGAGGAAGCAGTCTTCCTGCGCTTTCTGGCTCCATTGATTGTCACCCGAGGGGCACATGTGGCCGCGATCGTAGCCCGACCGGGCATAGTCGCTGTTCTGGGGACGCGGCTGCGCCACCTCCGTGTCTTCCCTGAAGGAGATTCCCTTCCGCTTATAGGGACCGGAGGAATGCGTTTTCGTCAGATGCCAGGCCACCCAGTTGCAGATTCGCAAGTCGCGGTTGTAGGACGCTACGTAGCCTTCCCGCCGGAGTATCTGTTCGGGCCGGTCTCTCAAGGGAGCCGGCAAGCAGGGATCAGAAGCGGCCGCAGTCTGCTTCTGCTGCTGTTCGCGGGATTGGATCCCGCCCATCAGAGGCTTGTGATTTTTCTGGCCTCCGCAGGCGGAAGGCAAGCCGAGGGCCAGGAACATGAAGGATATTAAAATATTGGCATGCATGTTCGGATTATTCGAATGATTCCTTTCGAAGCCGCTCGTAGTCGTCAAAGAGGTATTTGCGACCCACGAACAGCGTGACAATCAGTGAGACGGTCGATGCGGCGAAGGCACCGATGACGAGGAGCAGCTGGCTCTCGACGGCTGTCAGCAGGTCTGCCCCGGCCAGTATCATCGCCCACAGGATGACCGGACACACGCTGACCGTCATGTAGGCCATCCCGGAGAGGGCCGGCTTCATGTTTTTCTCGAGTGCCCGCTTCGTGAAATAGTCCACGGCCTCACGATGTGTGGCGCCGTTTCCCGTCAGGTACAGATAGAGCTGATGATGATGCTTCAGCCCCATGTAGTAGATGGAGAGCGCGTCGGAGTTGGCCCGGACCATGTGCCCGATGAGCAGGCCGAAGACGGGGATCCAGTATCGGGGATCGAAAGGCTGCCCCACCCCGAGGACGACAAACAGCAGATAGAAGCCGACCGTCACCGTCGAGAGCAGCACGCCCGCCGTGACCGGAAGCAGGAAACGCCCTGTCCGGAGACGCGCCTTGCGGATGACGGACCAGGAAGCCAACAGGGCCAGCAGCACGATCCACAACACATTGAGCCAGCTGCTGCCCATCTGCATGACGTAGCCGAGAAACACACCGGTCAGACAGAGACTGACCGCCATCCGGACAAAGGCCGTCAGCAGCTCGCGGAGCAGGCGCAGGCGGAGATAAGTGATGACGCCGACCGGTATCGCAAGCAGCAGCAGGCCTAAACAGAGCCTAAGTATCGTTATTTGCATATGAATGTATATCTATGATTCGATCGCATTTCCCATCCAATTCGCCAGCCTCTCCGGTGACCAGGACGGCTGCTCCGCCCGACGCGGCTTCATGCAGCAGGCCCGGCAGCAGACCGTGCCCGTCATTCGAGAATGGCTCGGCGACCATCAGATAGGGCTTCCCGATCAGCCGCATCGTCGTCAGGAGGACGAGCCGGATGACCGATCCGCTGACTTCATGCAACGGCATCTCGTAGATCGGAGGATCCATGCCGATGCGGGCCCAGAGGGCCGTCAGCTGATCCTTCGTATAGTTTCCCGCCCGGTTGGCCTGCAGCGCGACGAGATCTTCGACCATCTCCGCCACGGTGGCATAGGGCAGCCGGAGATCGCGGGGCACATAGGACACCATGCGCCGGAAAAACTGTGCCGCACCCGGAACCATCAGCTCGCCGTCGAAGCTGACATAACCGCCATTGACGGCATGCAGGCCCAATGCGGCCTCCAACAGGCTGTCGCGAACTCGGACGGACGATCCGGCCAAGCCGACCACCTCGCCTGCATCCACCGTAAAGGACAACCCGCTGACCGCGCGCTGGCCTCCGGCCTCAAGAACCACGCCTTTAAACTCGAGCATAAATGACTTCTGCTTTGCAAAAATACAAAAAATATACTTCATACACCCTGTTTCTGAATTAAAAACAGTATCTTTGTATGATTATTGACCAACATATCCGCCACATGGACTGCATCAACCGCAACGACCGATTCAGATTGCCTGCCGAATGGGAACCACAGAGCGGCATCCAGCTGACATGGCCTCACGCCGGGACCGACTGGCTGCCTTATCTGCCCGAAATCACCGCGACCCTTATCGAGATGGCGCGTGCCATCGCGCTATATGAGCCGGTCGTGGCCGTCATACCGCCTGAAGGCGACATCGAATCACAGCTGCGCAGCGCCCTCGGACCGGATCTGCAGGAACGGCTGCGCTGCTATCCCTGCGCCACCGACGACACTTGGGCGCGCGACCATGGCCCGCTGACGCTCGTCTCCGACGCCGGCGCGGACAGCGCACAGCGCACGTGCCGGCTGCTCGATTTCCGTTTCAACGGCTGGGGCGGCAAGTTTCCGGCCGACAAGGACAACCTGATCTCCCGGCAGCTCCATGCGGCGGGAGCCTTCCGGGGCATCCTCGAGGATCACGGAGACTTCGTGCTCGAAGGCGGCGCGATAGAAAGTGACGGCGCGGGCACCGTCTTCACCACCTCGACCTGCCTGCTCGCCCCTCACCGCAACCAGCCGATGACGCAGGCGGAGATCGAACGCCGGCTCCTCGAAACGCTCCATGCACGACGCATCGTGTGGCTCGACCACGGACAGCTCATCGGAGATGACACCGACGGACACATCGACACCATCGTCCGTCCGGCCCCCGACGACACGCTGCTCTATGTGGGCTGCGATGACAGGAATGATCCGCAGTATGCCGACCTCATGGCTTTGGAGCAACAGCTCCAGTCGCTCCGTACCCTCGACGGACGGCCTTACCGACTGCTGCGACTGCCCATGCCCGACGCCATCTGCGACCGGACACCCGACGGCGAGGAACGGTTGCCGGCCACCTATGCCAACTTCGTCATCCTCAACGGGGCGGTCCTCTGCCCCACCTATGCCCAACCGGAGAAGGATGCCGTCGCTGCCGGACTGATCCAGCAGGCTTTCCCGGGCCGCTTGGTCATCGGAATCGATGCGCGGACCGTGATCCGTCAGCACGGTTCACTGCACTGCCTGACGATGCAGTATCCCGAAGGAGCGCTCACGCTCGGCCGCAACGCCTGACGGAAGCATGGACAACGAACCAAGCGCCGCTGACCTTGCGGCGGCCGCAAAATGGCAAACAGACAACTGAAAAAGATAAAACGACATGAACGAAATCAGAATAGGACTGCTTCAGCTGCACAACACAGCTGACCTGAAAGACAATCTCAGCCGCCTCTCCGAGGGCATTGCCGATCTCGCCGGACGAGGGGCGCAACTCGTAGTGCTGCAGGAACTGCACAACACGCTCTACTTCTGCCAGGAGGAGAACGTGGCCAACTTCGATCTGGCCGAGCCGATTCCCGGACCGTCGACAGGCTTCTACGGCGAGCTGGCGCGCCAGTTCGGCATCGTGATCGTCACCTCGCTCTTTGAGAGACGGGCACCGGGCCTCTACCACAACACGGCCGTGGTCATCGAGCGCGACGGATCCATCGCCGGAAAATACCGCAAGATGCACATCCCCGATGATCCCGGGTTCTACGAGAAGTTCTACTTCACACCGGGCGACCTCGGCTTCCATCCCATCGACACAAGCGTGGGCCGGCTGGGAGTGATGGTGTGCTGGGATCAGTGGTATCCCGAGGCAGCCCGCCTCATGGCCCTGCAAGGGGCACAGCTGCTCATCTATCCCACAGCCATCGGCTATGATCCGAACGACCAGCCCGACGAACAGCAGCGCCAACGGGAGGCCTGGACGACCGTCATGCGCGGCCACGCCGTGGCCAACGGACTGCCCGTGATCGCCGTCAACCGCGTGGGCATGGAGGAGCCGGGGATCAACTTCTGGGGATCAAGCTTCGTCGCGGGACCGCAAGGCGAACTGTTCTATCAGGCCTGTGATGACGAGGAAGAGAGCCTCGTGCTCGACATCGACCTCGATCACAGCGAACAGGTGCGGCGCTGGTGGCCCTTCCTGCGCGACCGCCGCATCGATGACTATGGTGCCATCACGCGCCGCTTCATCGACTGACGGTCTCTCTGCCTACGGCGAAAATAGGCTGAAGTTTCTTTACAACAAGTCACGCGAGACTGCACCGCTGACCACCGACTGTTCCCTTAGCGTCAAATGGCACAAAGGGAGCGCATTTTTGCAACCCGCTGACTGACAACCTCTTACATCAAACTTACCCTTCCGCTCCTCCGAATCCCTCGGTCTGTGGGCGGGGGAAGATACGTTCGGGGCGCCCGGAGCTATCCTCCGGATGCCCCGAATGCCATCTGTGGACGGGCAAAAGACATGTAATGGCCGGCCGAGAAGATACCTCCGTACGGTCCGGAGGACAGCTCCGGGCGGTCCGAACGATAGCTCCACGCCGGCTGTCGCTCACCTTTGCCCTTCGCCAAGGACCATTCTCCCGGATCCGCCCGCTTCATTCGCGCCAGAATACGCTGGTCTTCCGATCCGTTTTTTGATCATTTTTCCTGACATTGTCATCGCCTTCCCGACGGCTCCGTCAATGCGGCGTCCTTCGCCGAAGACCACCAAGAAGGGCACCCTTGATCAAAGGCGCCCTCCGTCATTTGTCATCCGCAGACCGGATCAGTCATCATAGTGGCTGTCGAAGTAGGTCACGTGGGTCACGAGATATTCCTCCACGCCGTGCTTGCCGTCGGCTCCGCCGATGCCGCTCTTCTTCACACCGGCATGGAAACCTTGCATGGCCTCGAAGTGCTCGCGGTTGATATAGGTCTCGCCGAACTGCAGTTCGCGGCACACCTTGGCTGCCGTGTCGAGGTCCTTGGTGAATACGGAGCTGGCAAGTCCGTACTCCACGTCGTTCGCCCATGCGATCACCTGGTCGATGTTGTCAAATTCGACGATCGGCAAGACCGGTCCGAACGTCTCCTCATGGATGATGTCCATGTCCTGGGTGCAGTTGTCGAGCAGGGTGGCTGCATAGAAGTAGCCTTTGTCGCCTACCCGATGGCCGCCGCAGAGCACCTTGGCGCCTTGCCGGACGGCATTCTCCACCTTGGCCGTCACGCTTTCCAGCGCCCGCTTCTCGACCAATGGACCCATGTCGACATCGGCATGCAGACACGGGTCACCGACCTTCACAGCCTCAAACTTCTTCAACAGCAGCTCCGTGAACTGCTTTTTGATATCCTTGTGCACATAGACCCGCTCGGCGTTATTGCAGATCTGTCCGTTGTTGCCGATACGACTCTGCAGGATCCATTCGGCAGATCGCTCGAGATCTGCATCCGGGAAGACGATCGCAGGGGCTTTCCCGCCGAGCTCGAGGCTGACCTTCGTGATGTTCTCACCGGCCGCCTTCATGATGCTCTGGCCTGCACCGACACTGCCCGTAACGCTCACTAAGTCGATCTTAGGACTGCTTGCGAGGGCGTCTCCGACCACTGATCCGCGACCCGTAACGATATTGATCACGCCGGCCGGCAGCTCTGCCTCCTCGATGACCTTGGCAAATTCACAGCAGTTTTCAGGCGTCAGCGACGACGGCTTGAGCACGATGGTGCAGCCGGCGATCAGACTTGCGCCTGCCTTGCGCGCGATGAGGAAGAACGGGAAGTTCCATGGCAGGATGCCTGCCACCACACCGATGGGCCGCTTGGTCAGTATGATCGTCTCGCCCCGACGGTCACTGGGTATCACTTCACCTTCTATCTGACGGGCGAAAGTGGCCATATAGTCGAAATAGTCGGCTGTCACGCCCACCTCGATCGAGGCCCACGAGCGCGTCTTGCCTTGTTCGCGCATGATGATATCGACAAATTCGTCGTTGTGTCTGCGTATGCCGGCGGCGATCTTCTGCAGATACTGCGCACGCTCGATGGCCGGAGTGGCGGCCCAAGCCTTCTGCGCAGCACGCGCTGCATCCAATGCTTCTTCCACGTCTTCCAAGGTTCCTTCAGGCTGACGGGATATCACTTCCTCGGTCGATGGATTCAAAACGTCCATCCACTTGCCTGATCTGCTTTCAACGAACTTGCCGTTGATGTACATCATTAAATCTTTCATGTCATTCAAGTTAATAAGTATGTGGTTTGCTTATATAGATTATATTCCGTAAGCAAATATAACCAAAATAATCCAAACAGCAAGCAAGAATGTCCAAAATTATACTTATTTTAACTTACTGAATGTTTTTTCAGCACGACACAATCTTTCTGACGCCCCGCCGGACGGTCAGGCCGCAAGCCGCGCAGCCCGCAGACAGGCTGCGCGCAATGTCAGACTTCCTCGTCCCCCTCGTCCGGCTGTTTCTTCCCGAACTCCGGGTCGATCTTCAGAAACCATGTGACAAGGAACGTCACGAAGCAGCACACGAGCACGATGATGAAGAACATGCGATAGCCGACAACCTCCTGCAGCGCGCCCGCAAACAGGCCGGGGATCATCATCGAGAGCGCCATGAAAGCCGTGCAGAGGGCATAGTGGCTCGTCTTGTATTCGCCCTGACTGTAATAGATCAGGTATAGCATGTAGGCAGTGAAGCCGAATCCATAGCCAAACTGCTCGACGAAGACACACAGGTTGATGACCGAGAGACTCGAAGGCAGCGCGTAGCTCAGATAGATATAGACCGCATCGGGGAGCGTGATGGCACAGACCATCGGCCAAAGCCATTTATGCAGACCGTCCTTACCGGCTGCCATGCCGCCGAGGATGCCGCCCAAGGTCAGACCGATGACGCCCACCGTGCCCTGCACGAAGCCGTATTCCTGCGGTGAGAGTCCCAATCCGCCGCTGTGTCCGGCATCAATGAGGAAGAGGGAGGACACCTTGGCCAGGAGCCCCTCGGGCATCCGGTAGAACAACATGAACAGGATGCCGACCACGACCTGCGGCTTATCGAAAAACGAACGGATCGTATGGACGAACTCAACCCATATCGTCGAGGCCGTAACATCATGCCGGGGCATGTCCTGACGGGGCCGAGGAAGGATGTAACTGTGCCAGAGCCACAGCGCGATGAACAGTCCGGTGACGCCATAGAACATCAGACTCCAGGAGAAACTGATCGAATTGCGGTAGAGGACCTGCAGGTTGCCGGCGATCATGACCAGCACTCCCTGCCCGAAAATGGTGGAGAGGCGGTAGAAGGTGGAACGGATGCCGACAAACCAAGCCTGGTTGTGCTGGTCGAGACCGAGCATATAGAAGCCGTCGGCGGCAATGTCGTGGGTCGCACTGGCAAACGCCATCACCCAGAAAAAGAACAGGGAGCCCTGCAGCCAGAACGAAGTGGGGATCGTGAAAGCCACCCCGCCGAAAGCCGCACCGATGAGCAGCTCCATCGACACGATCCACCAGCGCTTGGTCCGGATCAGGTCTATAAACGGGCTCCACAACGGTTTGATGACCCAGGGCAGATACAACCATGACGTATAGAACGTGATCTCGGCATTGCTGAGCCCCAACTGCTTGTAAAGAATGATCGAAATGGTCATCACGGCTACATAGGGGAGCCCTTCCGCAAAATAGAGGGAGGGCACCCAAGCCCATGGTGAGCGCTTGCCGCGCGGTGAGGACGGCTGATGGAAAACGGTGGTCCGGTCGGTCTGAATATTCATGGTCTGTCGGTGATAATTGTCTTTTGCATGATGATCCGCAGGCGTTTAGGCAACAAAGGGGATCTCCCCCGGCGGATCAGGTGATCTGTTTCAGTTTGCAGGATGCGCACAGTGGGTCCGCCATCGGTCGCTACGGGCGTGTCCGGACGGGGCTGCAGCCTGTGCCGGATGACGGCGGTCAAGGATAGAGCCGGCTGATCTCCGCCCCGCGGTAGTAGTGAAGCAGGATCTGATCATAGCGGTACCCCTGCTCGCCCATGACCGCGGCGCCGATCTGGCAGAGGCCTACGCCGTGCCCCCAGCCTGCCCCGGTGAGGCGGAAACGCTGCGGCACGCCGTCGCGGACGTCTATCCGGTCGACGACGAAGGCCGAACTGTAGAGGTGGGAAGGGCTCAGTGCGCGTCGTATCTCAAGTTCTTTGCCGATCGTGAAGGTTCGTTTCCCGCCCACGATTTTCAACTTTGAGATGCGACCGCTTCTCCCCCGCTCCGCCGGGACGAGATCGATGATGGGTCCGAAGTCGATCTTCAGCTTTTCGGCAAGCAGGCTGCCCACCTCCTGCTGCGTGTATTCGACGGTCCAGCGATAGAAGTCGGCCGTCTCCTGATCATAGTCGTTGAGTACCTGGCGGAGCACGTTTGCGTCGTGTGTGTTGCAGAACGCCTCCGGCGCCGCGCGGATCCAACGCTCGGCATTGGCCTCGATGGTGAGATCCGGAAGATCGTGCGTGGCCGCAACCGTCCCCCTCATCCCCTCATCCTTCATCTCTTCATCCTTCATCCTCTCATCTTTCATCCCCTCATCCTTCATCTCTTCATCCTTCATCCTCTCATCTTTCATCCCCTCATCCTTCATCCTTTCATCCTCCCTTGAAAGATCCCGCACGGCCGTGAGATAAGG
>ONHE01000019.1 GCA_900317545.1 uncultured Prevotella sp.
CTCACCAAGGCCATGAATCTCTTCCCCTATCAGGACTTGTATTTTTCAACGTTGGAATACGGCTGTCCCGAGCCTATTTTTGACGCGCCGGTGATACAGACCGCCGATCTGCGTGATCAGAACGTCTTACTTCTGACCGGCATAGCATCGCCCAAGCAGATGGAGATGGACTTGAAGCCTCTCTGCAAGACTCTTACGCCGGTAACCTACAGAGATCATCACCGCTTCAAAGCCAAGGACTTGGAGAACATCAGGCTGCGTTTTGAATCCATGCCTGCCCCAAAAGTCATCATCACAACGGAGAAGGACGCGGCGCGGATCACCGCTTTGGACAACATGGACGAGGCGTTCCGAAAAAGCATTTACAGCCTGCCGATCAAGATCAAGTTCATGCTCGGACAGGAAGAAGAATTTAATCATAAAATCATAAGCTATGTACGAAAGAATTCAAGAAACAGCATCCTGGTTAAAAACAAGGATGACAACAAGACCGGAAACAGCGATCATACTGGGGACAGGTCTTGGACAATTAGCTTCAGAGATAACTGAGTCCTACGAATTTCAATATAGCGACATCCCCAACTTCCCTGTTTCGACGGTCGAAGGACATGCAGGCAAACTGATATTCGGCAAACTCGGGGGCAAGGATATCATGGCTATGAAAGGCCGGTTCCATTTCTATGAGGGTTATAACATGAAAGAAGTGACCTTCCCCATCCGCATTATGTATGAGTTAGGGATCAAGACGCTCTTCGTCAGCAATGCCTCCGGAGGCATGAATCCGGAGTTTAAGATCGGCGATCTGATGATCATTGACGATCATATCAACCTCTTCCCTGAGCATCCTTTGCGTGGTAAGAACTTCCCGACCGGTCCCCGTTTCCCCGACATGCACGAGGCTTACAGCAAGCAGTTGCGTGATCTGGCGGACACGATTGCCGCTGAAAAGGCATTCAGAGTGGTCCACGGCGTGTACGTCGGCGTACAGGGGCCGACCTTTGAGACCCCACACGAATATAAGATGTATCACCTGCTCGGAGGCGATGCTGTCGGAATGAGCACGGTGCCGGAGGTGATCGTGGCTTGCCATTGCGGCATCAAGGTCTTCGGAATCAGCGTGATCACCGATCTGGGAGGCTTCGATGTGCCGGTCGAAGTGAGCCATGAGGAGGTTCAGGAAGCTGCCAACACCGCCCAACCGCGTATGACAGAGATCATGCGCGAAATGATCCGCAGGAGTTAGACCATCAACAAAGCTTTATGGAAATAGCAGAAATAGGAGAATTCGGCTTGATTGAGCGTCTCACGAATGACATCAAGCCGAAAAACATATCTACGCTGTATGGGGTCGGCGACGACTGTGCCGTGCTGCAATATCACGAAGACGAAGTGCTCATGACAAGCGACATGCTGATGGAGGGGGTCCATTTCGATCTCACATACATCACGATGGAGCAGTTGGGATATAAGGCGGCGATGGAGAATATCAGCGACATTTTCGCCATGAACGGTACACCCGCCCAAATGATTGTCAGCATCGCAATCGACAAGCGCTTCGACGTGGAGAGCATCAACGAGTTCTATGTAGGCCTGAGAAAGGCCTGCGACAAGTGGAGCATTGACATCGTCGGCGGTGATACTACATCGACCCGGACGGGCTTGGCTATCAGCATCACTTGCGTCGGGCATGCCAAGAAGGAGGAAATCGTTTACCGCAACGGCGCCAAAGAGACCGACCTGATCTGCGTCACCGGCGATTTGGGGGCGGCATACATGGGACTCCAGCTACTCGAAAGGGAAAAACAGGTCTACTACCAGCAGTATGACGCGCTGACAAAGAAAATGGAAACGGCACGCGCATCAGGCAATCCGGAGAACATCAAGGCTCTCGAGGCGGACCTGAAGGCGCTTAATGACTTCCAGCCTGACTTCGCCGGCAAGGAGTATCTCATAGACCGGCAGCTGAAACCGGAAGCAAGAGGCGACATCATCGGGCAGCTGCGCGAGGCGAACATCCGCCCCACAGCCATGATGGACATCTCGGACGGGCTCAGCTCAGAACTGATCCATATCTGCAAGCAGAGCCATTGCGGGTGCAGAGTTTACGAAAAGAACATACCCATCGACTATCAGACGGCTGTGATGGCAGAAGAACTGAACATGAATCTGACGACCTGTGCGCTCAACGGAGGGGAAGACTACGAACTGCTCTTCACCGTTCCGATCGGCGATCATGAGAAGATCGAAGCCATGGAAGGCATCAAACAGATCGGCTATATCACGAAAGAAGCATTAGGCTGCCAGCTTGTCACTCGCGACAACAACGAGTTCGAACTCAAGGCGCAGGGATGGAATCCGCTGAAAGAAAAATAGAAATATTTATCCAAAAATTTGTCGATTTCAAAAGATTTGCGTATCTTTGCACCGCGTTTAAGCAAAGGTACCTTAGCTCAGGTGGTAGAGCAATGGACTGAAAATCCATGTGTCCTTGGTTCAACTCCAAGAGGTACCACTCCTCCTTTCATTAGGCGCGCCAA
>ONHE01000168.1 GCA_900317545.1 uncultured Prevotella sp.
AGCTATGCTCCGGGCCGCCCGGAGGATAGCTCCGCGCCGGGCATATGTGACAAGTGCCGAAGAGATATCATATGGGCGCTCCTTGAACAGATGGTTCAGGGGGCGCTTATTTATATATAAGGTGTAAAGACGGAATAACTCTCGCGGCAGGGAAGGCCGCAAGAAAGCGCAACGAGCGGCAGACGAAGGATCCGCGAATGGCATGAGCGGAGCTTGTGAATGGCAGGATAAGAAGGTGCGAATGGCAGGAGCGGATGTTTCAAAAGGGTAGGGACGGGGGTGCAGACGGCAGGGGACGCGCCTGGTCAATAGAGTAGCAGGAGTCCGGCTAAGGCCGCGTAGCCGATCATGTGGATCGGGTTGATCTTCATGTATTTCGTTCCTACGAAGGTCGCAACAAACAGGCCGACGCTGATCCAGAACTGCCAGGGGTTCACGTCCGGTGCGCTGAAGTTCTCCGCATTCATCAGCAGTAGCGTCGCGGCGGCCAATAAACCGACCACGGCGGGGCGCAGTCCGGCGAAGACAGTCTGCACCACCGGGGTGTTCATGTATTTCATGAACATCTTGCTGATGAGGATCATGAGAATCAGGGAGGGCAACACGAGCGCAAAGGTGGCTGTCGCAGAGCCTAAGACGGCCATCAGTCCGTTGTGCCCGGCATTGTGGACGGCTGCGTAGCCGCAATAGGTGGCCGCGTTGATGCCGATGGGTCCGGGCGTCATCTGGCTGATGGCGACAATGTTGGTGAACTCTGCCGACGTGAGCCAGTGATGGTGAATGACCGTCTCCGTCTGTATGAGGGAGAGCATGCCGTATCCACCGCCGAATCCGAAGAGGCCGATTTCGAAAAACGTAATGAAAAGATAGAGGAAGATCATGTCAGGATTCGGTTGGTTTGATGAATTGTCCGTAGAGATAACCGCCGATCCCTGCGGCTAAGATAATGAAGATCGGGTTGACGCCCACGGCCCATATCAGCAGCGCACTGATGATCGGAATCCAGCACGTAGCGAGCGTGATGCCGGCGCTCTTGGCCAAGTTGAAGGTCGGAACGGCGATGAGAGCCACCACCGCAGGGCGTATGCCGCGGAACATCGCAGCCACCCAGCTGACGTCCATGAACTGATGAAAGAACATCGCAATGATCAGGATGATGAGGAAGGAGGGCAGGGCCGTGGCGGCGGCCGTGACGATGGCCCCCGGCGTGCGCCGCATCTTGTAGCCGATGAAGGTGCTGATGTTGATGGCGAAGACGCCCGGACAGCTCTGCGCAATGGCGATCAAGTCGAGAAACTGCTTGCGTTCGATCCATCTGCGTTTGTCCACCACCTCGGTCTCAATGATCGGGATCATGGCGTATCCGCCGCCTAAGGTGAAGGCACCGATCTTGAAAAAGGTTTTGAACGACTGCCAATAGAAGTTGCTGCCGCCATCTGCCGTTGTCGGAGCTGTGTGCAGCGTTGCTTGTTCTTGCTCTTCTGTCATGTGTGAAAGGGGATAGGAAGGCTCCCGCCGGCAACTGTCAGCGGGAGCCTTGCGGTTTATTTCAGTTTCGCTTCGATCCACTCCCGTGCGTTGACGAAAGCCTCGATCCACGGCGTGACCTCATCTTCGCGGCGCTCGGAAGGATACCATGCCTGCTGCCAGGGGAAGATGGCGCGCTCCGGGTGGGGCATCATGGCCAAGTGACGGCCATCGGCCGAGCAGATGCCGGCTACGTTATAGTCGGACCCGTTGGGATTTCCGGGATATTCGGCATAGTTGTATTTGGCGATCACATGATAGCGGTCTTCCGGCTCGGGCAGGTAGAAGCGGCCTTCGCCGTGGGCCACCCAGATGCCGAGCTTGTTGCCGCTGAGGGAGCCGAGCATCACACTGTGGTTTTCGGGGATATGCACTCCGAGGAACTGACTTTCGAACTTGCGCGACGTGTTGTGCGTCAGGTGCGTGCGGTGCTTATGCTCCGGATTGATCAGATTGAGTTCGACCATCAGCTGGCAGCCGTTGCAGATGCCGAGCGAGAGCGTGTCTTCGCGGGCGTAGAACCTGTCGAGCGCCTCCTTGGCCTTAGGATTGTAGAGGAAAGCACCGGCCCATCCCTTGGCCGAACCAAGCACGTCGGAGTTGGAGAATCCGCCGCAGAACATGATCATGTTGACCTCTTCGAGGTTCTCGCGTCCGCTGATGAGGTCGGTCATTGTGACATCCTTGACCTCGAAGCCCGCAAGCCAGAGCGTGTAAGCCATCTCCCGCTCGCCGTTGGTGCCCTTTTCGCGGATGATGGCAGCCGTGGCCCGCCGCTCGAAAGGCTTGTGCTTGTCATGCCCCTTGCGCCATCTGTCGGCGTCGAGGCCGTACTGTGCGAGCTTTCCGGTGAAGCTGTCGTTGAAGCGGACTTCGACCGGCTGCTTCTTGTAGTTCTTGTATCGCTTGCGCGCCATGCCGTTCTGGCTCTGCTTCTGATCCAAGAGATAGGACGTGCGGTACCACACATCGCGGAGCGCGTCAATGTCGAGCTCGTGCTCGAAGGTCCCTTTCTTGATCGAGAGAGTGCGCTTCTGCGGTACGGGATAGCCGATCTTGGCAAACCCGATGCCGTTTTCGTTGAGATAAGCCTTCAGCTCTTCTTTGTGCGCATCGCTCACCTGGATGACCACGCCGGGGTTTTCGGCGAACAGAGCTGTGATGAGATCGCTCTCCGCAAAGTCGTGGAGATTGATCCGGAGACCGCCTTCGGTGTTTCCGAACGTCATCTCCAAGAGCGCCGTAATGAGCCCTCCGGCCGAGATATCATGCCCGGCGAGGATCCATCCGCGGCGAATGAGTTCCTGAATGGCATTAAAACAGTCGGCGAAATAGTCGGCATAGAGCGTCTGGTTGTCGTTGTAGTCGGCGTAAGGCACATTCTCCCCGATCTTCCCAAGGCTCTGCGCGAACGCGCTACCGCCCAAACGGTCGGGCTGGAAGCTGAAGTCGATATGATAAAGTGATGCGTTCTTGTCGTTCACAAGCACCGGACTGACCACGCGGCGCACGTCTTCCACTTCGCCTCCGCTGGTCACAATGACCGTCCCGGGAGAGATTACCTTCTCGCCGTTGGGGTATTGCTGGCTCAGGGAGAGTGAGTCTTTGCCCGTCGGAACATTCACTTCGAGCGCCCGGCAGAAGTCGGAGAGCGCCTGAACGGCCTCATACAGCCGGGCGTCCTCACCTTTCTGTGAGCGGCAAGGCCACATCCAGTTGGCCGAGAGGCTCACTCCCCTCAGCCCGTCAGTCAGCGGCGCCCAGACGATATTGGTCAGACTCTCGGCGACGGAGAGCACACTGCCGGCTGCCGGGTTGGCCAATCCGGCCTGCGGAGCATGTCCCAAGGCCGTCGCTATGCCCTTGCGGCCACGGTAATCGAGCGCTACGACGCCGCAATCCGACAGCGGCAGCTGGATCTGACCTTGCGTCTGCTGCCGCGCCACCTTACCTGTGACGCTCCGATCCACCTTGTTTGTCAGCCAGTCCTTGCAGGCTACGGCCTCCATTTGCAGCACGCGGTTCAGGTATTCGTCAAGTTTGTCCTCCGAATAAGTTACCTCTTCATAATGGTGCCTGACGGTCTCGTCTTTCATGATGGTCTTCGGCGAGTGGCCGAACATCTGTGCCACATCGAGGTCGAAGGGCTTCACGCCGTCAGACTGTACAAATGAGAAATGTGCATCGCCCGTGGTTTCGCCGACGACATACATCGGGGCGCGCTCGCGTTCAGCAATTCGGCGCACGTGGTCGAGATGTTTTTCGTCGATGAGCAGTCCCATGCGCTCCTGCGACTCGTTAGCAATAATCTCCTTGGCACTAAGCGTTTGGTCGCCTATGGGCAGCTTGCCCATGTCGATGCGGCCGCCGCAGTCTTCCACTAATTCGGAAAGACAATTGAGGTGACCTGCCGACCCGTGGTCGTGGATGCTGACTACGGGATTGGTATCTTCCTCAACCAGCGCGCGGACAAGGTTGTATGCACGCTTCTGCATCTCCGGATTGGCGCGCTGGATGGCGTTTAGCTCGATGCCGTTTGAATAACGTCCTGTGTCGACCGATGACACGCTGCCGCCTCCGAGGCCGATTCTGTAGTTGTCACCGCCGACGACTACGATCTTGTTACCTGGCTCCGGCTCCTTCTTGAGGCAGTCTCGCTTCTTGCCGTAGCCTACGCCTCCGGCGAGCATGATCACCTTGTCGTAGCCCAACTTCTGTCCGTCCTCCTGGTGTTCGAATGTCAGCAGCGATCCCGTAATGAGTGGCTGGCCGAACTTGTTGCCGAAGTCGGAGGCGCCGTTGGAGGCTTTGATGAGGATCTGCTCCGGTGTCTGGTAGAGCCATTGGCGCACGGGGAGGATGTCTTCCCAGTCGCGTCCGCCTTCGAGACGTGGATAGCTCGTCATGTAGACCGCTGTTCCGGCGATGGGCCAGCTGCCCGTTCCGCCGCCCATACGGTCGCGGATCTCGCCGCCGGTGCCTGTTGCGGCGCCGTTGAAGGGCTCCACTGTCGTCGGGAAATTATGGGTCTCGGCCTTGAGCGAGATCACGCTCTCGATGTCTTCGATATGAAAGTAGTCGGCTGTCGACTGGTCTTTCGGTGCAAACTGCTCGATCACGGGTCCTTGGGCGAATGCTACGTTGTCCTTATAGGCCGAGAGTATGCGTCCCGGATGATCTTGTGTCGTCTTCTTAATCAAGTTGAAGAGTGAGCTCTCTTTTTCTTCGCCGTCGATGATGAATGTCCCTCCGAAGATCTTATGCCTGCAGTGCTCGGAGTTGATCTGCGCAAAGCCGAAGATTTCCGAGTCGGTCAGCGGCCGTCCGTTCTGCTTCTCGATCTGATGGAGATAGTCTATCTCCTCGGGAGAGAGTGCCAGTCCTTCCTGCTCATTGTATTGTTCGATGTCTTCGACATGCTTGATCGGCTCCGGTTCGTGGTTTACGGTGAAGACCGACTGGTCGAGTCCGTCGTACATCCGTTGCAGCATCGGATCGTGTTCGGCGTCTTCTTTGTCCACGGGGAAATATTCTTCTATACGCGAAATGCCGCTGAGACTCATGTTCTGTGTAATCTCGACGGCATTTGTGCTCCATGGAGTGATCATCTCACGACGCGGCCCGACGTAGAATCCCTCAAGCCTGTCGGCTTCAAGGCATACGGCATCGCCGTACAGCCAATTGAGCTTCTCCACTTCCTTGGCGCTTGGGGCATGATCAAATTCGGTGGCAATAATACTTTCCGATGGCGTTTTGAAAAAAAGAATCATAATCTTTTATTTTATAGGTAAGTCATTCTTCGTGCAAAGATAGTACAAACTGCCAGAATGGCAAAATGAAATGGCTATTTTTTAAGTCCCATTGCCTGTACTTATTTACTTCATTTCTTGTGCGGATAGAAAAGAAATTCTATTTTTGCAAACGGGATGTCACCCCTGCAACGACTGACTATACATAGACTTCATCATAACAATCTTAAATCAACATGACAATGAAGAAGAAGCTATTAGCCTTAACAGTGATGTCTGTCTTGGTCTATGGCGGTGCCGACGCCCAGGATTCCCGGCAGACAGGTACGGCCTATATGGTGGCCAATGCGCATCTTGACACCCAGTGGAACTGGGATGTCCAGACCACGATCAACGAGTATGTGCCCAAGACTATGCGCCAGAACCTCTACCTTCTCAGTGCTTACCCCGACTATGTCTTCAACTTTGAGGGCGGCGTCAAATACTGGTGGATGAAGGAGTACTATCCGCTCGAATTTGCAGAGGTGAAGAAGTATATCCTTAACGGGCGCTGGCACTTGGCCGGGAGTTCATGGGATGCCAACGAAACCGTGATCTGTTCGCCGGAGTCATGGATCAGGAACATCCTGCTCGGACAGACTTTCTACCGTCAGGAGTTCGGTAAGGAAGGCACCGATGTGTTCCTCCCCGACTGCTTCGGCTTCGGTTTCGACCTGCCGACGTTGGCTGCGCATTGCGGACTGATCGGCTTTTCTTCACAGAAACTTGGCTGGCGGACCAATCCCTTCTACTCGGACGGACGCAAATACCCTTATCCCGTGGGTCTATGGGAGGGCATTGACGGCAGCCGGATCATGATGGTGCACGGATATGGATATTCGGATGGCTTCAAGGGAGAGGATCTTTCCGACAGCGAGATGCTGAAAAAGGAGCTCCGGGAAAGCGCGCTCCACACGATCTACCGCTACTATGGAACCGGCGATACGGGCGGTTCGCCCGACATTCCGTCCGTTCAGGCCGTGGAGAAAGGATTGAAAGGCAACGGGCCTGTGAAGATTATCAGTGCCACGAGTGATCAGCTCTTCAAGGATTACCTGCCCTTCGACCGTCATCCGGAACTGCCCTTGGCCAAAGGAGAGATGACAATGGACGTTCATGGTACAGGATGTTACACGTCTCAAGCAGCCATGAAGCTCTACAACAGGCAGAACGAGCATTTGGGAGACGCGGCCGAACGGGCAGCCGTAACAGCCGAATGGTTAGGCCGGAAGCCATATCCCCAACGGCAGATGACGGCCACCTGGCGCCAGATGATATGGAATCAGTTCCACGACGTCCTGCCCGGTACGAGCATCCCGCGTGCCTATGAGTTTGCCTGGAATGACGAACTCGTCGCGCTGAACCGGTTCTCCAGCGTGCTCACATCATCCGTCAGTGGCATAGCGGGGCAGATGAATACCAACGTCGGAGGCATGCCGGTGGTGATCTACAATGCCGAATCGTTCCCCGTGAAAGCGATCGCCGAGGTGACGATGCCGGAAGAGTCGGTCGGCTATACGGTCACTGCGCCCGACGGAAAGAAGGTTCCTGCGCAGGCCATTCGGTCGTCCGACGGTGAGATCCGGCTGCTCTTCGAGGCCGACGTGCCTGCCACGGGCGCTGCGGTCTATAGCGTCAAGGCCGGGCGGCGGGGCATCCTGCCCGCGTTCAAGCCCGTGGATGACCTCGTGATCGAGAACTCCGTCTACCGGCTCACGCTCAATCGGAGCGGCGATATCATATCGCTGGTCGACAAGCGTTATGGCAAGGAAATCGTCGCTGCGGGCAAATCGATCGGCCTCGTGGTGTTCGACGAATGCAAATCCTACGATTGGCCGGCTTGGGAAGTGCTGAAGGAGACCGTCGACCGGACACCCGTGGCGGTGAAGGACCAGGCCTCCGTGTGGATCGTAGACGAGGGGCCGGTGTGCAAGACGATACGTGTGGAGCGCGCGTATGGCGATTCGAAGATCCGACAGTATATCACCCTCTACGAGGGAGCACAGGCCAATCGCATTGATATCAAGAATGAGATTGACTGGCAGAGCAAGAATGCCCTGCTCAAAGCGAACTTCCCCTTGAGCGTGAGCAATCCAAAGGCAACCTATGACCTTGGGCTCGGCCACATCCAGAGGGGCAACAACATCCCGCAGGCCTATGAGGTTTATGCCCACGAATGGACCGACCTCACGGCCTCCGACAATTCTTACGGCGTGACGATCCTTAACGACAGCAAGTATGGATGGGACAAACCGACGGACAACACCCTCCGTCTCTCCCTGGTCTATTCGCCGAAAGTCGGCCGCCATACTCACTATCAGGCCGTTCAGGATTTAGGTTTCCATGCGTTTACCTATAGCATCATCGGTCATGAAGGGGCCCTCCGTCCGACCGAGGCCATCCGGCAGGCGACCATTCTCAACAGCCCCCTGCGTGCCTTTTGGGCTCCCAAGCACGCCGGAAAGCTCGGAAAATCCTTCTCGTTTGTCTCGTCAGACAATGACAACGTGATGATTCATGCGCTGAAAAAGGCCGAAACGGGCAGCGAATATATCGTCCGCGTCTACGAGAATGAAGGCAAGTCGGCCCAGACAGCCCATCTTACGTTCGCCGGAAACATCGTGAAAGCGGTTGAGGCTGACGGCACAGAGAAGGAGATCGGGCCTGCTTCGTTTGCAGGAAAGCAGTTGACCGTGGACATCAGACCGTTCAGTGTGAAGACCTACAGAATCACTCTGGACAACGCCTCTGTGGCACCCTTGCAGGGCGAAAGCGCCGTCTTGGCCTTCGACCGCCGTTGCTTCAGCCCCAACGGATTCCGCAATCAGGCCAACTTTGAGGGTGGTCACAGCTATGCGGCCGAGCTCCTTCCCGATGAGGGAATCACCGTCGACGGGATCCATTTCACGTTCGGCGACAAGGATGGAGCGAACGGAATGACCTGCAAGGGAAACAGCATCAAGGTGCCCGCGCAACGTGCGTACAACCGACTGTATATCCTTGCGGCGTCCGACAGCATTGACCGCAGTGTGGACATCACTGTCGGGAAGACGAAAAAGACCATCTTCGTGCCCAACTATACGGGCTTCATCGGTCAGTGGGGACATACCGGCCAGACGAAGGGATACTACAAGGACGCCGAGCTGGCCTATGTGGGCACCCATCGACATTCACCCGCCAAGGACGAGGCTTACGAGTTCACCTATATGTTCAAGTACGGGATCGACATTCCGAAGGGTGCCACAGAGGTCGTCTTGCCCGTGGACAAGCACGTCGTGATCTTTGCTGCTACATGGGCGAATGAGCCGGTTCCGGGCGTGAAACCAGCTTGCCGACTGTTCCGTACAAACAATCCGGCCACCGGTTTGTAAGCAACCGAAGCTCCAGTTCCCACCGTAGGGGCGGATAAGCGGATCCGCCCCTACGATGGATCGGTGCCCATCGGCCTGAAATATCGGTTCTTGCGGACGGGCACAAGGTCCGCCCCTGCACACCCGTGATAAAGTATCATTGATAAATTCTGCATCATTCCACGCTCAACATCCCTCACTTTGCATTGACAAAACGTCCGCCCGCATGGGAAGGGTATATCGGGCCACTCGGCGATGCCTGTGCCATCCGAGGCAAAAAAATACCATCCGGCGTGAATGTTTCGTGCCCATCCGCGGCCGACTGCAATCCGACGGTGGATGCAAATGATCGTCGGGAATGGTCGGGATCACGGGTGTCGTCAGACGATGAAATCGCCTTCGAAAATGAGGAAAAATGAGGAGCGAAAACGATAGCTATACAATGCCGCGCGCGGAGCTATGCTTTTGACGGCCGAAAGGACACATATGGGCGGGCCAAAGCTATGCTTTTGACGGCCCAAAGCATAGCTCCGCGCGGGGTATGTTTAACGTATTGGTAGTCAATGTCTTACAAATTGTCTTAAAAAGAGCCGCCCCTCGTTG
>ONHE01000068.1 GCA_900317545.1 uncultured Prevotella sp.
GCTCCGATCTTTCCCCGAAGGAGCTTTTCGCCCAAGGCCTGGAGCTTGAGGTCGATGCTGAGGGTGAGATCTTTACCGGCCTGGGGGCGCCGGTCTAACGCGCCGTTCTGATAGCTGCCCTGTATGCGGCCGTGGGCATCACGCAACAGGATCTGCACACCTTTCTCGCCGCGGAGCTGTTTCTCGTAAGAGCGCTCGACGCCTAACTTCCCTATGTAGTCTCCGGGCTGATAATAGTCGTCCTCCTCGATATCACTCTCTGACACTTCCGCCACATCTCCGAGCACGTGAGCTGCGTAAGGGTACTCGTATTGACGGATGCTGCGCTTCTGAATGTAGAATCCAGGGAAGCGGAACATCTTCTCGCGGAAGACGCTGAACTCCTTGTTGGAGATCTGGCTCATGAAGAGCTGCTGCGTAAAACGCGAATAACCGGGGTTCTTCGAACGGTCTTTGATCTCGTCCATGCGTTGTCGAAAGAACTCCTTCGTGATGCCGAGCGTCTCGCAGAAGTCAGCGGTGTCGAGCCTTCCACTTTCCTCATTCATCACGACCATGATGTCATAGGCTGGCTGGTTGTAGACCATCAGCTTACCGTTGCGGTCATAGATGACGCCTCGGGACGGGTACTCGATCTTCTTGAGGAATGCGTTCGAATCGGCATTCTTCTTGTAATCGTCACTCATCAGCTGCAGCATGAAGAGCCGCACAATGTAGGTGACTACAATGAATGTAGCCACTCCACCCAGCACATACCGACGGTTTTCAAGATTGAAGTCCTTCACGCGCGTCCCGTTTATCGTTTCCGAAAATTCTCAACCACCAATATCAGCGCGACGGAGATGGCCGTACTGCCGCCCACGCACTCGATCCATTGCAGCCAGTTGAAAAAGGTGAACGTCTCGAGCGTAAAGAACAGCAGGCAGTAGACAAAGGTCAGGATGACGGTGAAGTAGACAAACTTGGCCACACCCAATGACTTCATGGACGGCTGAAGGTCGTCGGGGCTGTCGCGGTTGACAAAAAGGAGAAGGAGATAAGGCTGCAGCAGGCCGATGAAAGTCATCGCGCCCGATGCCATGCCGGGCGTATTGGAGAATACATCCACGCAGAGTCCCATGACGAAACTCAGCAAGAGGATGGCCCATTTGGGGTAGTTGCGACGGAAAAGCAGCACCATATAAACGTAGAGAAACGGCGTGGCGCAGTCGAAAAGATGAATGTGGTTCAGCACCAAAGCCTGAACCAGCAATACAACAAGGAACATCAGAGCGTTCCAGAGCCATGCGATATTCATCCCTGCAGTTAGTTTTCCTTGATCTTTATAGAGTCTTGCGCAGCCCGCATCAGGTCCAACCGTTCCTGCATGGGAGCGTTGTCGATGACGCAGACGTCGCGTAATTTACCGAAATCCGTCGAGAGCTGGATCTTCAGACGATAGGACATGCCGTCGGCGGAGTTGAATACGTACCTGACGTGTCCGACGAGTATGCCCGGCGGAAAGACGGAAGAGTAGCCGCTCGTGACGATGGCGTCGCCCGTGCGGAAGCGCGCATGGCGCGGCACGTCATCGACATAGGCCATGTGGGCATACCCTCCGGTCCAGTGCAAGTAGCCGAAATAGCCGCGTCCTTGGATCTGACAGCTGATGTTCGACTGTGTGTTGAGCACCGGAATGATGATGGAATAATGGGCCGAAACGAGATAGACGATGCCGACGACACCGTTTCCGCAGGCCACGCCCATATCCTTCCTGACGCCGTCGGCCGAACCCTTGTCGATCGTGATGAAGTTGTCGCGGCGGTTGACACTGTTGTCCACCACCTTCGCCGGTATGAGCCGGTAGCCCGAGAGCAGCTGCAACTGGCCGCGATGGACGGCATTGCTGTCCTGCGTCTCGGCCACGAGCTGCTCGCTGAGGCTGCGTACCTGTTGTTCCAAATAGAGATTCCGCTGCGAGAGCTGCTCATTCACCTTGACCAAGGAGAAGAATGCCTCGATCTCGGAGCTCCACTCCAAGACCTTCCCGCTCACGACATTGGCTGACGAAAACCAGACACTGCCCTGATAATTGTTATACTGGAACAGCAGCACAAAGCTGAACACCTCGAGCAAGACGAAGATGATCCAGTGGTTGAATTTGGCCAGAAACTCTAACAGGTTCCGCATCTGCCGACCTTATCTCATCAAGAACGAGAAACGGTCCACATTCTTCAGCGCGATGCCTGCACCCCTTGCCACGCTGTGGAGCGGGTCTTCGGCGATATGGAACGGGATGTTGATCTTGTCCTGAAGCCTGCGGTCGAGGCCGCGAAGCAATGCTCCGCCACCGCTGAGATAGATACCATTCTTCACGATATCGGCATAGAGTTCGGGCGGCGTGTTCTCCAAGGCGGAGAGAACGGCGTTTTCGATCTTGGCAACCGTCTTGTCCAGACAGTGCGCAATCTCCTGATAGCACACGGGGACCTCCATCGGGAGAGCCGTGATGCGGTTCGGACCGTGAACGACATAATCCTCGGGGGCCTCCTCGCCCAAGTCCGTGAGCGCCGAACCGACATGGATCTTGATGCGCTCAGCCATGCGTTCGGAGACCTTGACGTTGTGTTGACGGCTCATATATTCCTGTATGTCAGCCGTCAGATCATCACCTGCGATGCGGATGGAGTTGTTGGAGACGATGCCACCCAAAGAGATGACGGCGATTTCGGTACTGCCTCCGCCGATGTCGACGATCATATTGCCCTCCGGAGCCTCTACATCGATGCCGATTCCGATAGCGGCTGCCATCGGCTCAAAGATCAGATAGACGTCGCGGCCATCAGCATGCTCGGCCGAATCGCGTACGGCACGAAGCTCCACTTCCGTGCTCCCCGACGGCACGCCGATCACCATGCGCAGTGAAGGAGAGAAGAGCCGTGAACCCGTATGGACCATCTTGATCAGCCCGCGCATCATCTGCTCGCACGCGGTGAAGTCGGCTATGACGCCGTCACGCAACGGGCGCACCGTGCGGATGTTGTCATGCGTCTTCTCGTACATCAACTTCGCTTTCTCGCCCACGGCTATCATCTTGTCCGTCCGACGGTCCAAGGCCACTACTGACGGCTCATCCACAACGATCTTGTCATCACTGATGATGATCGTGTTGGCCGTTCCAAGGTCCATTGCAATTTCCTGCACAAATGAAAAAAATCCCATTATGATTTATTGTTTGACGGCGTAGCCGCAGCCACTCGGACCGCCTGCATCCGCCATTTGTTTATTGTTTTAGGTTGAATGTATGCCGCCCTGCCTGCCGCCTCAGCACGACAGTTGCAGCGTAACGGCCCTGCGCCTCAACGGGCAAACCATTCATGGATGGCCGTATCATAGTGACTGCTCACGCGGAAGGCACGTTCGGCCAGCAGCCGACGGTCTTCGATATCGGTCTGAGCACCATTCCGGTTGAGCAGATCGAGCAATACGGGATACTCTGACTTCGACGGAACGATCACCACATCATTGAAATTCTTGGCTCCTGCACGAATCAGCGAGATGCCGCCGATATCGATCTTCTCGATGATCTCTGCCTCAGTGGCACCGCCGGCTACCGTCTGCTCGAACGGATAAAGATCCACGATCACCAAGTCGATGGGTGCGATCCCATACTGGGTCATCTGCTCCTGGTCGCCTGTATTGTCGCGACGGGCCAGGATGCCGCCGAAGATTTTTGGATGAAGTGTCTTCACCCGACCGCCCAGAATGGAAGGATACGAGGTCAAATCCTCCACGCGCTGGCAGGCATAGCCCAATGATTCGATGAATTGCTGTGTGCCCCCGGTGGAGAGAAACTTCACGCCCTCGGCGTCCAACTTGGCCAGAAGCTCTTCTAAGCCATCTTTGTGAAAGACTGAGATCAGTGCAGTCTTGATTCTTTTCGTATCAGCCATATATGATTGAAATATAGATATTTGACATGTTATGAGGACTCTTCCCGGATCGACGCGACGGCATCCATGCCGCAGCGTGGCATTCCGAACGGAGCCTTTAGGCCACAAAGTTACGAAAAACCATTGAAAGGACGATATGAAAAGTTGAAAATTTGCGCTTTATAACGTTTATATTGATTTCGGACAAACGACCTTCCGGACCTCCGTCCGCATCCTCCCGGCTCCCCTTTCGTTTCCTCCTTCCGTCCTGCCTTCATACCCCGTCCGGAGCACTCCTATCCTATGCCTTCCGCGGGCTATGCTTTCGCCGGACCCGGAAGGCCCGGACTGATCATTCGGCGATGACGAACACACTCTCGTAAGGTTGCAGCCGGAGGCGGAACGGCCCTTTCGGAGCTTTCCGTCTCGTGCCCTTCAGCGGATCCCAAAGTGAGATCCGCCTGCGCTGCGAGCGCAGGGTGACGGGTGCGTCATAGGCCTTCGCGCTGTGATTATAGACAAAATAGATGTCCTCCAGGGCCGTTCGGCGATGGCAGAACGTCACACGGTCGTCTGGCTGATTGTTGCTCCGGAACGCCAGATCGGGCTCCAAGCCGGCTCCGGCGATCGTCTCTCCACGGTCGCAACGGATGACCTTCACGCCCTGCTGCGCCAATTCATCAATCCTTCGGTTTGCTTCCGGAGAGACCGTCGTGCGGTTCTGGACGACGAGCGCACGGTATTTCATCCCCCCTTTCACGGCCAATTGACCGTCCTGGGCCGAGAAACGGTTCATCAAGGCATCGCGTGTGCATACGTCAAACGAAAATCCTTCCGGGATCGAAGGCAACTTATACGACATCGTCTTCATAGGTATGTCCTCACCGAGATACACACACAGATCGACCACAGGCTGCCCCTCGCGGAGCAGGGTGGCACATCTCGCCTGATAATCCCAGAACCATCTGCTCTCCTTCCACGCCGGATGGAAGCGGTGGAACACGTAGGGATGACCGCTGTTTGAATCGTCATACTTCCGGTCAAGCCACGGCTGATAGGACGAGGCGCATATGACGAACTCGTTAATGCCCTTACAATAAGCCAGATTAGCGATGCGGAGCAGCTCCGTCCAAGGCTCATCGTAAGGTGTATCCGTGAACGCTTCGCCCGAGGCGATCGGCTTCCCGTAGAGGTGGGCGGCTGATGCGGCGTCGAGAACGTCATAGTTTCCGTTCTTCTGATAGGCCCAGAACTCACCCTGCGGACGGTCAGCCCACTGGCGGGAGGCGATGTTGTCATTGGCGATATTCAGCATGGCCTGGCTCGTGAACTGCACTCCGCGTGCACCGGCAAGCCGTGCGAACGTCCCGTAGTATTCCTCACCGATGGCCGAAGCGATCGTCTGCCTGAACCGCAGCATCATCTGCTCGGTCCGGATGCGGTCTCCGACGATGTAGCCAGCCAGTGCGGGAAGCCAAGAGATGAGGTCTTGCCCGTGCATATGACCGTATCGTCGCTCGAGACCGCTGGTCCAGTTCGCGCATCCAGCCTCATGACTGTCCATGCACATGGTCTGCGGCCGGCATCCAATGGCCGTCAGCGTGTCGCAGATGGGGCCGAAGTAGTGGTCAAAGTGGATCTTCACGGCTTCCGCAGACATCACGTCGGCCTCCAATCCGATGAGGTTGGCCCGTCCGTGCTTGGTCTTTGCTCCGGTCGGCGCGTGTCCGAAACGGATCAGCCGCCATGTTCCGGGTTCGAGGTCGACGGTGAGTGTGCCGTCCGGGCGCATCTTCCCGGTGACGTTCCGTATGGCTGCGGGATCAATGGCACCATGGTTTCCGCCTTCGGGATGCGGATAGAGCACCTCGGCGCGGTATCCTGCCTTGACTTCCCAGTTGTCGATCCGGTCGCGCGAAGACAGTCGGACGTTCTCGATCTCCAACCGTTCGTCGGCGTTGGAGGTTGCCTTCCAGTCGTGCAGACGGATGCGGAACCAGCGTCCCATGACCTCCGGGAAGCTGACGGAGCGCTGGCGCGTCTTGTGCCCGATCGCGTTCTCGATGGCTGGGAGCGGAGTTGCGGTCTGCCAGTTGATGCCGTCCGTGCTGTATTCCAGCTCGCCGAGGGCTGGCAGATCGACATATCCGGCTCCGAAAAAGCGTTCCTGCGGCTGTCCCGGCACGTTCATCGCGTTGGCCGATCCCTTGCCTTTCGGGTTCGTGACATAGCTGATGCTGCGGACGGGGATGGCGCGTCCGGCGTCGAAGGAGACCGCCAACGGCTGATTGTCCTTGACGGTGAGGCGCTGCCGGAGGATGCAGATGTCCTGCAGGGAGGCATCATCCGGAAAGGCCAAAGTGGCGATGTCGCGGAACCATTTGCGATCGGTCGCAAGGCGAAGCGTCACCTCCTGCCGACGGTCAACGGTGATCAGCGTGTCGACGAAGGTCACTTCCTGCATGCCGTGGGCAGGATCTATCCACGGCCCGCCGGCGTTATAGCCATTGCTGACGGCTACGCCGAATGAGAGCCCGAGCTGCTTTGCCTTCAGCGCGGCATGCTTCAGCATCCGCCACCATTCAGGCGAGAGCGACGGAAAGGCACCCTCCGCCTTGCCGTGAACTTGGTCATAGAAGACCACGCCGCCCACTCCCTGCGCCTTGAAGGCCTCCAAATCGGCATCGATTCCGGCCTCGGTGGTCTCGGTCTCACCATGAAACCACCACACTTGTGTACGTGCCGCGGGATCGGGATGGGTGAACTTGTACCATAATGAATTGTCTGCGGCGGCTGCCACTGATACGGACAGCAACGCGCCAAGAATGATCTTTTTCATGTGTAGTTTGTTTTTGGGGCTCCGGAAGAAGGGTTCCGGAATATGTTCAGATGGTGGCAAAGATAAGAAAAAAAGCGGAATCTCATGTGCGTATCAGCTAAAAACATTACCTTTGCGCATGAAATGCCAGGTCTGCAACAACGGAGCGGCTGCGCCATCAGCCTCTGCCATCCGGGCCCGACCTGTCAAACGGAACAAGCAAAAGATTCAAAATATGGAGCAAAAGATTGACTGCTTCCTGCCCGAAGGCGGAAGCAACGAGTTGGAGATGACGATTGCGAGCCTGAAAGCCTCACCGCTCGTGGGGCGGATAGTCGTGATGCAGACCGGAGAGAGCCAACCGGCGGATAGTGAAGACAGCGAATGCGTGCGCATCGACTCGCTCAGGAGCAGCGCCACGATGCGGCAGATCGCAGCCATGAGCAAGGCTTCTTTCACGCTGATCTACCTCAAGAGCCAGTATCTCAGCATGGGTTACTTGGCGCTGGAGCGCATGGTCCGCGTGGCCGAAGACACGCAGGCGGGCATGGTCTACGCTGATCACTACCAGACATCGGCCGCGGGCGAGCGTACCGAAGCACCGGTGATCGACTACCAGCAGGGCAGTCTGCGCGACGATTTCGACTTCGGTTCGGTGCTCTTGTTGCGCACGAGCGCCCTCCGGAAGGCGGCCGCGCGCATGACGGACGACTACAAGGCGGCCGGCCTCTATGATCTCCGGCTGAAGCTCAGCGAGCAGGAAACGTTCGTACACATACCCGAATGCCTCTATTCGGAAGTGGAACTCGACAACCGGAAGACCGGGGAGAAACTCTTCGACTATGTCGATCCGCGCAACAGAGACGCGCAGATCGAGATGGAGAAGGCTTGCACGGCCTATCTGAAGGATGTCGGCGGCTATCTCGAACCCGAGTTCCGGAGCTTGCCCCTGCAGGATCAGAACTTCGAATATGAGGCCTCGATCATGATCCCGGTGCGCAACCGCATCCGCACGATACGTGATGCGATCGACAGTGCGCTGTCCCAAAGGACCACGTTCAGATACAACATCTTTGTCGTCGAGAACGGTCCGGACTTCCATTCCACCGACGGAACGACCGAGGCCATTGACGCCTACGATGACGAGAGGATCATCCACCTGATCCCTGACCGCAACGACATCGGAGTCGGAGGAAGCTGGAACATGGCCGTGCACCATCCGCAGTGCGGCCGATTCATCGTACAGCTCGACAGCGACGACGTCTATTCAGGCCCCGACACACTGCAGAAGATCGTCGAAGCCTTCTATGATCAGCAGTGCGCCATGGTCATCGGCTCCTACATGCTCACCGATATTGACCTCAACGTGCTGCCTCCCGGGAAGATCGACCATCGCGAATGGACCCATGACAACGGCCGCAACAACGCCCTGCGCATCAACGGTTTAGGTGCACCGCGCGCCTTCTTCACGCCGGTCATGCGTGAGATCAACCTGCCGAACGTCAACTATGGCGAAGACTATGCGTTAGGTCTGGCCATCTCGCGCCATTACGCCATCGGCCGCATCTACGACGTGCTCTACAACTGCCGCAGATGGGATGACAACTCGGACGGCAACCTGAGCATCGAGAAAAACAACCGCAACAACCTCTACAAGGACCGCATCCGCACTTGGGAGCTGCAGGCAAGAATCAAGATGAACAGCAAGTCGGGTGAGGAAAGTTGAGTGCAGAATGTGAAATCAGTCGCCTGCGGCGATGCGAAATAAAGAATGATGAATAGAGAATTGACGCTTTTAATAGCCGACAGTGGGTCGACCAAGACCGACTGGTGTATGGTCAGGGGCGGCCGGACGATCTGCGAGATCAAGACAGGCGGCACCAATCCGTTTTTCCAGACAGAAGAAGAGATCGCCGGAGAGATCCGTTCGTCGCTCATCGACGAGCTTCCCTCGGCCGACATTGACGAGGTCTACTTCTACGGCGCAGGCTGTACGCCGGAGAAACTGCCCGTCCTCGAAGGCGCCTTGCGGCGTCACTTGCGCATTCACAGCCACTGTGAGGTGGCCTCGGACATGCTTGCTGCCGCCCGCAGCCTGTGCGGACACGAGCCTGGCATCGCCTGCATCCTCGGCACGGGGAGCAACTCCTGCGCCTACGACGGTGAGCGGATCGTGCACAACGTGTCGCCGCTCGGCTTCATACTCGGCGACGAAGGCAGCGGCGCCGTATTGGGAAAGCTGCTCCTCGGCGATGTGCTGAAGCACCAACTGCCACAGCCTGTCATCGACAGATTCAACGAGCGCTACGGCCTGAGTAATGCCGAGATCATCGAACGGGTCTACCGTCAGAAGCTCCCCAACCGCTTCTTAGCGAGCTTCGTGCCGTTTCTGGCCGACGAAATGGGCGAACCC
>ONHE01000033.1 GCA_900317545.1 uncultured Prevotella sp.
CACCAGCATGAAACCGAGCATGGCTCCAACAGCTAATCCTATCAAAAGAAACAGTATTTCCATCTTATTCAATTTAGCGCAAAGATAATCAAAATATTCCTAAATGCTCCGGTAACGGCGCATATAAATCAGCTGGACCACACCTCTCATCATGAGATAGACAACCAATGCGAGCCACAAAGCATGATTGTGGATCGAGGGGAAGAGCAGGTAGTAGACCGCAAAGAAGACGACCGAGGCTATGGCAGAAGAGATCAACATGCCCCGCGTGGCCGTCAAGCCGATGAAAACACCATCCAACACGAAGGCGATAACACCCGCCAACGGGACACAGACGCCCCAGACGAAATAGTCGGATGAAGCATTCAGCACGATCGGATCATCGGTCAAGAGGCTCAGGAAACGCTTTCCGCCGCCGGCAAAAAGCAGCATGATGGCGACCGAAACGATGAAGCCCCAGAAGAACAGACGCCTTACGACCGCATGAAAGGCGGCCCCATTGCCCGCCCCATAGTATCTGCCGCTCAACGCCTCGCCTGCAAAGGCGAAACCGTCCATGACATAAGAACTGACCGTATAGATGGTCAGGAGCAGCGTGTTGACAGGAAAGGATCAGGTTTCCTTGCCTTGCTCCTGCTGCTGTAAAGAAGAAATTGACCGCTACGAGGAACAATGTGCGCAGAAAAATGTCACGGTTCACATTGAAGAAACGGGCCATGGAACCGTGGGCGAAGAGCCCTCGGCGCCAATCGTAATGATTCAGTCGAGTATAGTGACGGAGCCAGAAAGTGAAGGCTATGACGGCTCCGGCCCATTGAGCGACCAGCGTTCCAAGGGCCACACCATCCATCTTCATGCCCAATCCGAATACAAAGGACAGACTGGCGATGATGTTCACCACGTTCTGAGCTACAGAAACGAACATGAGGATGCGCGTGTTCTGCATCCCGATGAACCATCCGGAAAAGCCATAGAGGCAGAGCATGGCCGGCGCACCCCATATACATATATTATAATAGGTGGTGACAAGGGGCACAACGTCGGCTGCCGGATGGATCAAACGAATCGCGAGCCAACGCAAGGGTACCTGAAAGACCAGAAAGCACGATGCAATCAGCAGGCCGACAGCAACCGAACGGACCAACAGACGCATCACCTCGGTCAGGTCTCTACGGCCCAAAGCCTGCGACGTCAGACCGCTGGTGCCCATGCGAAGAAAGCCGAACACCCAGTAGATCACGTTGAAGATCATCGTCCCGACGGATATGGCACCGATGTAGGTTGCATCGCCCACGTGTCCGACAATGGCCAGATCTATCAGTCCCAGCAACGGTACCGTGACATTGGAAATGATCGACGGTATGGCCAAATGCAATATTTCCCGATCGCGTAAGTTCATGACACGTGCAAAGGTACAAAAAAATAAGCGAACAGCACACGATCCGGGGACCAATCCCAAAAGTCGCCCTCGTCTGCGTCAACGATTTCGCAGCGGCACGATGAGGATCTCCCGGCATTGCCAGCCACTCTTGACGGCTGCCGGAGAGATTTTTTACGTCAGTGTCATCCTAATTTTTTATCAAATCCTTGGCTGGTTTAAGGAATTATTGTAAATTTGCATTTTTCACTAATAAAAATCACTTTAAACTATGAGAAAATTTGCATTCGCTATCCTGCTATTAGGTTTGTCATTTGTTGTCAATGCGCAGATCAAACGGCCGAAATTAGTCGTCGGACTGGTTGTAGACCAGATGCGTTGGGACTTCCTATACTATTACTATGACCAATATGGCGAAGGCGGCATCAAGCGATTGCTCAACGGGGGCTTCAGTTGTGAGAATACGATGATCAACTATGTGCCCACCGTGACCGCCATCGGGCACAGCAGCATCTTCACTGGTTCTACTCCGGCCCTGACAGGTATATGCGGCAACAACTATGTCATTAACGGGAAGCCGGTCTACTGTGTAGAAGACAAGACCGTGAACAGCGTGGGAAGCACCAACGAAGCAGGCCAGATGTCACCCCGGAATCTGCTGTCAACCACCATCGGAGATGAACTGAAGGTGGCCACGAATTTCCGGTCCAAGGTGATCGGAATCGCACTGAAGGACCGCGCTGCCATCCTTCCGGCCGGTCATGGAGCCGACGCTGCCTACTGGTATGACATCAAGGCGGGTCACTTCATCAGCAGTTCCTACTATATGGACAAACTGCCCGGATGGGTCGAACAGTTCAACCGGAAAAACCAGACCAAGCCTGGATTTGACGTAAAGAATGATCCCGTTGGTGTCAGTCTGACATTCAAGTTGGCCGAAGCGGCGTTGGAGAACGAGCAATTGGGCACGGATGACATCACCGATCTGCTCACAGTCAGCGTGTCATCCACCGACGCCATGGGCCACACTTACGGGACCCGCGGCAAGGAGATGGACGCAGTCTACATGCAGCTCGACCGTGATCTGACAGCGTTTCTGCGCATCCTTGACGAGAAAGTGGGCCGCGACAACTACCTGCTGTTTCTCACTGCCGACCACGGAAGTGCCCACAACCCCAATTTCCTCAAAGATCACCGGCTTCCGGCAGGTGGTTTCAACACCGGCGCAATGGTCAAACAACTCAACGAGCGCATCAAAGAGCAGTTCGGTATAGACCAAGCTGTCATGAATATCAACGCCAACCGCGTTTACCTCAACCGCTTGGCAATCAAGGAAAAATATGAGGTCGTCAAGCAGGCAGCCGTCGCATTGCTGAAGGAGAACAAGGAGATCCAGTTCGTGGTCGACTTCGAAAAGGCTACCTATACGACCATCCCGCAGCTCATCCGCGAACGGATCATCAACGGATATAATCCAGACAGAAGCGGCGACATATTCATCGTGCCCAAGCCCCAACATATCGCCGGAGGGGATAACCCGGCCTACAAGGGAACGACCCACTGCGTATGGAACCCCTACGATGCCCATATCCCACTGCTGTTCTACGGCTGGAATGTCCTTCACGGCAGCACTTCGGCACCGACCTACATTGTCGACATCGCTCCCACAGTGTGTGCCATGCTCCACATCCAAATGCCTAACGCCTGCATTGGCAATGCCATCACAGAGGTCAAGACACGATAGCGTCAGGCGGGGAAAAGCGCTCTGCCGACGAGGGAATGGTTCCCATACAACGTTAAATGCCCAATGCCAGGTGAATCCGCGTCAGGAATCTCATCCATCTTTGTAGCATGTAAGCATTCAGGACCTAAGACTCGAGCATGATGAAACATCCTTTTCCGGCTTTGACAGTCACGACGGCCATGCCCCTCTCTCCGCCGCCGACATCGGCGCAGCGCGTTTCCGCCAAGAGGGAAACGGCCCAGAACACCGTGAGCATGGCACGCCCCACGACCAAGGCCAAGGCTGAGAGGGAAGAGCGAAGAGCCGCTGCTGTCCTGGCAAGGACCAAGCATGCCGCCACGACAGCCTCAAAGATGGTCAAGGTAGAGACGTACGCAGCCGGAAAGGCAGACACAGGCAGACAACGCGTAAGCAAACAACAGACATCCCAAAACGACAAGGCGCAGCGTACGCGCCAGTCAACAACAGACGGTCAGAAGCAGATTCTGGCCGTCCACTTTTTATCTGCACAACCACTCGTCATGCAAATGGCGAATCATTATTCATATCTAACCAATCGCAAATCATGGTAAACAGATTCATCCTCAACGAAGTTTCCTACTTCGGCCCAGGTGCTCGGAAGGAACTTCCGGGTGTCGTTGCGCGCCTCGGATTCAAGAAGGCGCTTGTCGTAACTGATCAAGGGCTCATCCGATTCGGTGTGGCCAAGATGGTGCTTGATGTGCTCGACGAAGCACACATCCCGTATGAGATCTTTGATGAAGTCAAGCCCAATCCCACCGTATCAAACGTCAAGAACGGCATCAAGGCATGTAAGGAGGCTGGAGCCGACTTTATCATCGCACTTGGTGGCGGCTCCTCAATGGACACAGCCAAAGGCATCGGCATCGTGTGCAACAACCCGGAATTCTCGGACATTGTCTCGCTCGAAGGCGTAGCTGACACCAAGAAGAAGAGCGTGCCCATCATCGCCCTTCCGACGACGGCCGGAACAGCCGCCGAGACCACCATCAACTATGTCATCATCGACGAGACGAAGCAGAAAAAGATGGTCTGCGTGGATCCAAACGACATTCCCGTCGTGGCCATCATCGATGCAGAACTAATGTACAGTCTGCCGAAAGGGCTCACCGCTGCCACCGGCATGGATGCCATGACGCACGCCATCGAAGGCCTGACCACAAAGGCTGCATGGGAGCTGAGCGACATGTTTGAGATCAAGGCCATCAACATGATCCACAAATACTTGCCCATCGCCGTCGAGGAACCAAATAATCCGGTCGGCCGCGACGGCATGGCAGTCGCCCAGTATGTGGCCGGCATGGCCTTCTCCAATGTCGGTTTAGGCGTCGCCCACGGTATGGCTCACCCGATGAGCGCCCTACACGACGTGCCGCATGGCGTGGCTTGCGCCATCCTTCTGCCCTCCGTGATGCGCTTCAATGCACCGGCAGCCATGGAGAAATATGTCGATATCGCCAAGGCAGTGGGCGTCTACCGCGAAGGCATGACGCTCGAAGAAGCCTCAGATGCAGCCTGCGCCGAAATCGAAAACCTCAGCCGCAAAGTGGGCATCCCGCAGCATCTGTCGGAACTCGGCATCACCGAGAACGACATTCTCGCCCTTGCCGACCAGGCCATCGAAGATGTCTGCACGCCGGGCAATCCGCGTGAGGTCACGAGAGACGACATCGTCGCCCTCTACCG
>ONHE01000096.1 GCA_900317545.1 uncultured Prevotella sp.
GGCGAGGGCATTAAAGGAGTTCCATGTCCTTCAAGACAATTGGTCGGCAGAGGGACATGGTTGGAGCGGCTTTCACATTACCACATCTGGCAGATGTCGGTTGGTAAAACATTGTTCATGGATATAAAATTCATTGATTGGAATCGAAAGGGAGCAGACGGAGGAAACGCAGATCATTCGTCAAATATTTTCATGCAATAAAAAACGGACTGGCAAAAGCTATCATATCGGGCGCCCGGAGCTATCATATCGGGCGCCCGGAGCTATCATCCGGACCGCCCAAAGCTATGCTCTGCGCGAGCCGCATGTATGGTGCGGGCGGAAAGGGTCCATGATCCGGTTGTCCGGGAGGCCTGACGGGGGGGGCGGGACACGGAACGCGGAACATGGAAAATGGCGGGTTGAAGAAGATGGGAAGATAATATAAAGTGTTGATATTCAATGTGCTAAATTCGTGATTGAATGGTGGCTTCTCCGCAGTGGATCGGAAAGAAAAGACAGGAAGACGGGGTGGCGAAAGTGTGATAAGCCCCGACGAAGGGCAGGAAGGATCGAGAGGAGGGTGGGGGAGGAAAATACAAAAGATACAGAAATGAGATGTCAAATTTTCGGAGCTTCTTTATTCGTCCCCGATCGGCCATCTGCAACTGGAGGGATCTTGTCTGGAGGCCGTGCGGATAGCCTGTCGAGGCGCAGTGGGCACGACGGCCTGCGTCAAGGCAAACGGATGATAGCCGGCGGAAAACACCGACAAGCGCCCATGAATGGAGGCGCGGCGGACTCAAGTCAGATTGGGGGAGCATTGCAGGGAAAGATGCCGCGTGTCATGCGGACGGCCTAAGTATCTGTCCGGCACTATCTCTCTTCCCATCGGTGGAGCCGAGGATGGCTCTTGCCGACAGGCTGGAAGACGCAGGTACAGGCGGAATCCGGCGCTCCTGAGACGGGCAGGACGGGGTGGGGGAGACGCAGGAAGGAAGGAGGGAAAACGTTAAAAGACGAAAGACAAAAGTTAAGGCGGCAGATTATTTTGATGAAAACGGGCGGTTTGTGATATTTTTCCACTATCTTTGCAATCGGTTTGACGTTGGCGGAATATGAATTCGCGACCGACAGCCAGCGCATGTGACAAGATTCCATCTATGGACTTTCGTATCAAGAAACTCGATCTATTCATATCCCGTCAGTTCGGTTTGCTTTTCGTGGGAACATTCTTCATCAGCCAGTTTGTGCTGATGATGCAGTTTCTGTGGCAGTATGTGGACCAGCTGATCGGCAAGGGCCTGTCCATGGAAGTGCTGGCCCAGTTTTTCTGGTACATGGGTTTGATGCTGGTGCCGCAGGCCCTGCCGTTGGCTTTGCTGCTATCCTCGCTGATCACCTTCGGCAACTTGGGCGAGAGCAGTGAGCTGACTGCCATCAAGGCCGCAGGCATCTCGCTCATGCAAGCGTTCCGCTCCCTGATCGTTATAAGCATCCTGATCACTTTCGGTTCCTTTTATTTTCAGAATCATATAGGGCCTGAAGCCAATATGAAAATAGCCCAGCTCATGGTCTCGATGAAGCAGAAGAGCCCAGAGTTGGAGATTCCCGAGGGGATCTTCTATGACGGTATCCCGAACTGCAACCTGTATGTGCAGAAGAAGGATCTGAGGACGGGTAAGCTCTATGGCATCATGATCTATCGGATGACGGCCAGTTACGAGGACCAGGCCATCATCTTGGCCGACTCGGGCATGTTGCAGTCGACGGCGGAGAAGAAACACCTGGTGCTCAATCTGTGGAGCGGCGAATGGTTTGAGAACATGCAGTCGCAGGAGTTGGGCAACAGCGCGGCGGTGCCATACCGTCGCGAATCGTTTGTCAAGAAGAAGATCATCCTCGACTTTGACGGCGACTTCAATATGACCGACGCGGCCAATCTGTCAAACAACTCGCGCGGCAAGAGCCTGAGCCAGCTGCGTTCGGACTTGGATTCGCTCAATCATGTGTATGACAGCATAGGCAGGGCCTTCTACCGCGATGCCCAACAGTCGTTCTATCCGTTGGCCTCTGTGGCAAAGAAGGACTCGCTGCAGGCGCTGCGGGAGGCGGCGTCGCCGAACTTCAACTATGATTCGCTCTATGCGAAGCTGCCGGCTACGAAGAAGGCTGCGGCCATCAACTATGCGATGAGCAAGGTGCAGCAGGAGGTGAGCGATCTGGATTTCAAGCGTCTCGTCACGCAGGACGGTGACAACATCATCCGTCGGCACAAGATAGAATCGATCAACAAGTTCTCAGTGGCGCTGACCTGCCTGATCTTCTTCTTCATCGGAGCTCCGCTGGGTGCCATCATCCGGAAAGGCGGATTAGGCGTGCCGGTCATCATTTCGGTCTTGGTGTTTATCGTCTACTATATCCTCGACAACACCGGCTACCGTATGTCGCGGCAGGGAAGCTGGGCCATCTGGTTCGGAAAGGGACTGGCTCCGGCGGTATTGGTGCCGCTGGCCGTGTTTTTCACGTATAAGGCCAACAATGACTCGATGGTGTTCAACGTCGATTTGTATAAGGATCTCTTCATGCGGATGTTCGGCATCCGGCGCAAACGGCACATCTTCGGCAAGGAGGTAATCATCTATCCGCCTGCCTATGCGGCCGACGCTGAACGGCTGGCCGAAATCAATCAGGCTATCGTGACCTACTCCAGGGTGCACAACCTGAAGACGGCCCCCAACGCCGTCAAGCTCTTTTTCAAGTACAGACCCGACCATGAGATCGAACGGATCAATCAGGACCTGGAGTCGGTGATCGACGATCTGTCGAACACACGTGACAAGGTGGTGCTCAACGAGCTCAACAACTATCCGATACTGGCCGTCAAGGCGCACACCCGGCCGTTCGAACGGCGCTGGCTGAACATGCTCTCGGGCATCCTGTTGCCATTAGGTCTATTTTTCTATTTCCGCATGTGGCTTTTCCGCATCCGTCTGCTCAATGACCTGAAAATGATCCGTCAGACCAACAGCCGCATCATCAGCCGCACGAAAGTGATCGACACTGACATATAATATAATAAGGTGGAAAACGCTCCGAACGGTCTCTCACAGACTGAAGGAGCTGATCCGTTTAAGCATAACGAAATATGGGAGACATCAAACTGAACAGCATCGAAGATGCAGTGAAAGATTTCAAAAATGGCAAATTCGTGATCGTGGTCGATGACGAAGACCGTGAGAACGAAGGAGACCTGATCATTGCCGCCGAAAAAATAACGGCCGAGAAGGTGAACTTTATGTTGACGAATGCCCGCGGCGTGCTCTGCGCCCCCATTACCATATCTCGCTGCGAGGAACTGGACCTGCCGCATCAGGTCTCGGACAATACCTCGATGTTGGGCACACCATTCACCGTGACCGTCGACAAGCTTGATGGATGCACCACGGGCGTGTCTGCACACGACAGGGCAGAAACCATCAAGGCTTTGGCCGACCCTGCTTCGACACCGCGAACCTTCGGCCGACCGGGCCACGTGAACCCGCTCTACGCCCAGGACAACGGCGTGCTGCGACGCAGTGGACACACAGAGGCAGCCATCGACCTGTGCCGCATGGCCGGTCTCTATCCTGCCGGAGCCCTGATGGAAATAATGAATGAGGACGGCACCATGGCCCGGCTGCCCCAGCTGGCCGAGCTCGCCAGACAATGGGACATGAAGATCATCAGTATCAAGGACATGATAGAATACCGCCTGAAACGGGAATCGATCATCGAAGTGGGCGACGAAGTGGACATGCCGACGGAGTACGGGCATTTCCGCCTCATCCCTTTCCGCCAGCAAAGCAACGGCTGCGAGCATATGGCCCTCATCAAGGGCGAATGGCAGGAAGACGAGCCGATCTTGGTGCGCGTACACTCCTCGTGCGCCACGGGTGACATCCTCGGCAGCAAGCGCTGTGACTGCGGCGAACAACTCCACAAAGCCATGGAGATGATAGAAAAGGAAGGGAAAGGCGTGCTTGTGTATATGCAGCAGGAAGGACGTGGCATCGGACTGATGAATAAAATCGCTGCCTACAAGCTCCAGGAAGAAGGATATGACACCGTGGATGCCAATCTGCACCTCGGATTCAAGTCGGATGAGCGCGACTACGGCTGCGGGGCTCAGATGCTTCGCCATTTAGGCGTCCATAAAATGCGGCTCATGACCAACAATCCTGTCAAGCGCGTCGGTCTGGAAGCCTATGGGCTTGAGATCGTTGAGAACGTTCCCATTGAAGTGACCCCCAACATATACAACCGGAAATACCTCCAGACGAAACGTGACCGGATGGGCCATACCTTACATTTAGGTTAAACAAAAGATAAATAATGATCAATATTTAATCGAAAACGCAAATTTACTGCCATGTTTTTTCGTCAGAAAGAATAAATTGCGTATTTTTGCAGATAGGAATAATTAGCTATACAGATATGTCACAGTTATCAGATCGATTGATCCGTCTGGCTCCATCAGCCACGCTCGCCATGTCGCAGAAAAGCAGTGAGATGAAAGCTCAAGGCATTGATGTGATCAATATGAGTGTAGGGGAGCCTGATTTCAACACCCCGGAACACATCAAGGAAGCCGGTAAGAAAGCAATCGACGAGAATTATTCCAAGTATTCGCCCGTTCCGGGTTACCCGGCACTGCGAAACGCCATCTCCGCCAAACTGAAGAAAGAGAATCATTTGGACTATTCGCCTGCGGAGATTGTCGTCGGCACCGGCGGCAAGCAAGGTGTTTGCAACAGCATCCTGGCCCTCGTGAACGATGGTGACGAAGTCATCATCCCGACCCCCTACTGGGTCAGTTATCCGCAGATGGTGAAATTGGCCGGTGGCAATCCCGTCATCGTCAAAGCCGGATTCGATCAGAACTTCAAGATGACTGCCGCCCAACTGGAGGCTGCCATCACCCCGAAGACAAAGATGCTCATCCTCTGTTCGCCAAGCAACCCGACCGGAAGCGTCTACACACAAGACGAATTGGACAAGCTGGCCGAGGTCATCCTCCGCCATGATGATCTCTTTGTGCTTTCAGACGAAATCTACGAGCACATCAATTATGTCGGCCAGAACGCCAGCATCGCCTCTTGCCCGGGCATGAAGGAACGCACGGTCATCTGCAACGGAGTCAGCAAGGCATACGCCATGACCGGCTGGAGATTAGGTTGGGTCGCAGCTCCCGAGTGGATCGCCAAAGGTATCAGCAAGCTCCAGGGACAATATACGAGCGGAACAAGCAGCGTAAGCCAGATGGCAGCAGTTGAGGCTTATACCGGATCGCAGGACTGTGTGGCAGAAATGAGAGAGGCATTCCGCCGTCGCAGAGATCTCATCGTAGAACTTGCAAAAGACATTCCGGGGCTTGAGGTCAATGTTCCGGAAGGCGCTTTTTACCTCTTCCCAAAGTGCAGTAGCTTCTTCGGAAAAAAAGACGGTGACCGAGTGATCAACAATACGAACGATTTGGCTATGTACCTGCTTGAGGTCGGCCATGTTGCAACAGTCGGAGGAGATGCGTTCGGCGATCCAGAGTGCTTCCGCATGAGCTATGCCACCAGTGACGAAAACATTCGGGAGGCACTTGGACGAATCAAACAAACATTGGCAAGGTTAAAATAAACAATTGACAGACGCTTGGAGAAGGCCGCAAAGAAAATTATTATCGTTAAAACTTCTTAATTCGAAGTGAAATAATATCGAAATTGTTATCTTTGCCTATGTAAACTTTAAAACAATAATCGCATTTTTAACATTAATACGAGCAACTCACACAATATCAGAAAATTATTAACATCTTAAATTTATTCATAACTAAAAATTAAATTTTAAAAATTATGGCAACTACACAAAAAACAGCCAGCCCCAAGAAATCGTCGGGCTTCCACGGAATTAGAAATGCATTCTGGGTCATTGTTGTATGCTTCGTAGCAGCAGTTTTGATCTTTAAGTACTTGTTGGGGGATCCGGCTAATTTCGTTAATAACGATCCTTCTGGTGCCGTATTGAACGGTAATTTGCTGGGTACAATCTACAAAGGTGGCTATGTGGTACCTGTGATCCACACACTGCTCTTGACCGTCATCTGCCTCAGCGTTGAGCGTTGGCTGGCACTTCGCACCGCTTTTGGCAAGGGATCCTTGACCAAATTCGTCGCTAACATCAAGAGCCTCGTTAAAGAACAGAAGTGGGATGAAGCCCAGAAGGCTTGCGATAAAATGGGTGGATCTGTTGCAAACGTTGTGACAGCTTCGCTCCACGCTTACAAAGAGCAGGACAGCACAACTGCTAATATCAAGGTTTCACAGAAAGTTTCCAAGATCCAGCAGGCACACGAGGAAGCAACTCAGCTCGAAATGCCTACACTCCAGATGAATCTTCCGATTATTGCAACAATCGTAACGTTGGGTACACTGACTGGTCTTCTCGGAACTGTAACCGGTATGATCCGCTCATTCGCAGCGCTTGCCGCAGGTGGTGGTGGTGACTCTCTCGCACTTTCAACTGGTATTTCTGAGGCCTTGATCAACACCGCTTTCGGTATTTTGACATCTTGGTGTGCAGTGGTTTCCTATAACTTCTTCACAAACAAGATCGACAAGTTGACATATGCCCTCGATGAGGTTGGTTACACAATTGCACAGACTTTCGAAGCCAATCATGCAGACGCTTAATTTTTGCTAACCCTTTAATAATTTATCGCTATGGGTAAAGTAAAAATTAAGAAGAGTGACGTCTGGATCGACATGACTCCTATGTCGGACGTGATGGTCCTCTTGCTGACATTCTTCATGTTGACGTCAACGTTCGTGAAGAATGAACCAGTCAAGGTGGTGACCCCAGGTTCCGTCTCGGAGATCAAAGTTCCAGAAAAGAATGTGCTGAATATCCTGGTCGACAAAAAAGGACAGGTATTCATGAGTATGGATAATCAGGCGCAAATGATGGATGTCCTTGCAGGCATGACAGGTCAGTTTGGCGTCGCGTTAAATGGTGAACAACAGAAGAGATTCCAGAAAGACCCAATGTGGGGAGTATCGATGGAGAAGCTCGCTGCCTATCTGAATCTTGAAGATTCACAGAGAAGCGAAGAGTTGAAAAACCAAGGAATCCCGACTGACAGTATTGACGGAAAGAAGAGTGAGTTCCAAATGTGGGTAGATCAAGCTTACAATGTCAACCCAGACATCAAACTTGCTATCAAAGCAGATGAGAACACTCCTTATAAGATTATCAAGAAGGTCATGTCCGAGCTTCAAGATATGAGCAAGAACCGTTACTACTTGATCACTTCTTACAAAAAACAGGAGGGCGAATAATATGAGTGCAGAAGTAAGTCAAAGCCAAAATTCAAAAGGCAACAAAAGCAAGCAGAAGAAGATGAATGTCCGCGTGGACTTCACTCCGATGGTTGACATGATGATGCTTTTGATCACATTCTTTATGCTCTGTACTTCATTGGCTAAACCCCAGACGATGGAGTTGACCGTGCCCAGTAATGATAAGAATCTGCAAGATCAAGATAAATCTGTGACGAAGGCATCATACACGATTACGATCTATGTGTGTGCTAACAATAAGATTTATTATTTTGCCGGACAGCCGAAATATGATGATCCCCAGAGCTTGAAAGAAACTACATGGGGAAAAAACGGTATCCGTAAGATTCTGATCAACCATGTGACAGAAGATGGAACATATCCTGTTCAGCAGGTTATGCAAGCTAAAGCCAAACTCGATCAGAAGAAACTGAATGACCCGAAGAAATACACCGATTCTATCTATAACGCAGAATTGGCTAAAATCAAGGGCGGTGAAATTGATGGGACAAAAGTCGGAACGATGACTGTCATCATCAAGGCAACTGACAAGTCTTCATACAAGAATCTGATCGACGCACTCGATGAAATGCAAATTTGCAGTATTGGTAAGTACGTCATTGACAAAATCAAGCCGGAAGATGAAACGCTTCTCAAGAAGCGTGGCATTGAATGATTGTCATGACTTGTAATTAACAATTTAAAAGCAAAAGAAATGGCAAAAATTGATTTGATTCAAGACGAGTGGGTAGATTTGATATTTGAAGGTAGAAATCAAAGCTACGGAGCTTATCGGCTTCGTAAAGGGACGACCAAGCGGAATATCATTTCTATCATCGCCGTCATCGTACTTGCAATTATCGCATTTGCAGCTATGGCTATTAAGAATATTGTAGACGAGAACGCACGCAAAGTTGCAGCGCAGCAGGTGACCGAGATCTCTGCACTTAATCAGCCAAAGAAGAAAGCTGAAGTCAAGCAAAAGAAAATTGAAGTAGAACCTGAAAAGGTTGTTGAGCGTGTCAAGAGCTCTATCAAGTTTACCGCACCTGTCATCAAGAAGGATAATGAGGTAAAGCCAGAGGATGAAATCAAGACTCAGGATCAGTTGATGGAGAACAAGGCTGCGATCGGTTCATTCGACGTTAAAGGTAATGATGACGCCAATGGTGAAGTGCTCAAGGCTAAGGAGGTGATTGCTCAGCCGGAGCCACCCAAGCAGGAAGAAAACAAAGTGTTTGATGTTGTAGAGCAGATGCCTTCATTCCCGGGTGGAAACAGTGCATTGATGGAATATCTGCACAATAATGTCAAATACCCGGTTGTTGCACAGGAGAACGGTGTTCAGGGACGTGTAGTTGTTTCATTCGTCGTTGAGAAGGATGGTTCAATTACGGATGTACGTGTCGTACGCTCTGTTGACCCGTCACTTGACCGTGAAGCTTCGCGCGTCGTGAGCAGCATGCCGAGGTGGATTCCTGGCAAGCAGAATGGTTCTGCTGTTCGTGTCAAGTACAACGTACCGGTTTCTTTCAGACTCCAGTAAACAGTACAGCAAATGAAGAACAGACTATCTTACACTTTCGTAGGATTGACTCTCGCCGCAAGCCTGATTGCTTCGTGTGGACAGCCGAAGCACAAAGGCGGCAGGACAGATACTTATTCGTCAGGGGCAATTCGTTTTGCCTCTGACGAAAGTTTTAGTCCTATCATTGAAGAAGAACGTGAAATCTTCGAGACTATTTATACACAGGCTAAGGTAAAGCCTATTTATACCAACGAGTCAGACGGCATCAACATGCTCCTTCGCGAGAAAAATCCGATCTGCTTGGTTATTACCTCCCGTAACTTCAAGGATTCTGAGCTCCAGAATCTGAAAGACAGACGGTTCATGCCGCGTGCCATTCCGGTCGCCTATGACGGACTTGCCTTGATCGTGAACAAATCGAATTCCGACACGCTTATCACCGTGAAGGACATAGCCAGAATTCTGACAGGCGACGCAAAGGCATGGGCTGACATCACCCCGGGGTCCCGGAGGGGAACGATCACCTTGGTTTTTGACAACAAGAAGTCAAGTACGGTTCACTTTGCAGAAGACAGTATCCTCAAAGGAAAACCTATCACCAATCCCAATGTCGTAGCTACAAACAAGACTGCCGATGTGATCAGCTATGTCGAAAAGAACCCCGGTGCCATAGGGATCATCGGAAGCAACTGGCTGAACGACAAGCGTGATACGACCAACCTTACATTCAACAAGAACATTCGACTCATGTCGGTCAGCCGACAGGACAAGGCTACGCCCGCCAACAGCTGGAAGCCTTACCAATATTATATATACAACGGAAATTATCCATTGATCCGCACGATCTACTGCTTGCTCAATGACCCTATAAACGGACTGCCTTGGGGTTTCGCGAACTTCATCCGTTCGCCAAAGGGTCAGATGATTATCTTCAAGTCTGGCTTGCTTCCTGTTCAGGGAAACATATCGATACGCGATGTTAATGTTAGTGAACAATAGAAACTTTCGTAGCTTTAATTCGTCCAATCAAATAGGAACATCAAACTCATTAACAAGAGAATTATGAAAGCAATCAAATATCTATTAGCTGGTGTACTGATGTTAGGATTCAGCTCCAGCGCTATGGCTCAGGATGACCACAAGGCTGTCATCGATCAAGTGACAAAGATCATCAAGGAAAAAGCCCCCAACGCCGATGATCAGGTGAAGCAAATCTTCAAGCAGAACAAGAAGTTTGCAGACGTCCTCGTTGGCATCGGACGTGCCTATCTTGATGTGAAGGATACGGCAAACGCATCCAAGTATGTTCAGTTGGCTATCCAGCGCGACAAGAAGTATGGACCTGCTTATATCCTGGCTGGTGACATCGAAGTGATCAAGGATAACGGTGGTGCAGCGTCCAGCTGGTATGAGAATGCAACTTATTTCGATCCTAAGAATCCCGAAGGCTATCGCAAATATGCACAGATCAACAGCAAGACCAGTCCGTCTTCGGCCGTTGCAAAGCTCGAAGAGTTGCGCCGTCAGCGTCCCGACTATCCTGTTGACATCATCTCCGCACAGATCTACGATCGTGCAGGCAATTTGGACAAAGCCCTCGAGTTTTATGAGAAGGTAGATAAAAACAAGATGGAGGCTGACCAACTTGTCAACTTCGCACTTGACTACTTTCTTAAGGGTGAGTTTGAAAAGAGCCTTGCCGTTTCTCTGTTCGGTAACCAGAAGTTCCCGAGAAATCCGGCCCTCAATCGTATAACATTCTTCGACTACACCAACCTGAAGAAGTATCCTGAGGCCTTGCAGTTTGCAGACCGTTTGTTCAATCAGAGTGACACCACAAAGATCACGGCGAGCGATTATCTCTACTATGGTTATGCCTATTCGGGCAACAAGGAATACGACAAGGCAATCGAGATGTTCAACCAGTCGCTGGCCAACAATGAGAACAATGAAGCTGACCGCATCGATGCCTTAAAGAACATTGCCCAAGCCTATCAGGAAAAAGGCGACTTTGCTAACGCCATCTCGACCTACGACAAATATCTGAAGAGTCTCAAGCAGATCACGGCCATCGACTACAACACGCTGGCTGGAATGTACATGACGCAGGCCGAAAAGCTCACCGGGGCCGAGCAGATCGCTGCTTACCAGAAAGCAGACGGGGTCTATGCAGAAATGGTAGACAAGTTCCCCAGTGCCGCAGATTTTGCCACTTATCAGCGTGCACATATCGGCTATAACCTTGATCCGGAGACCAAGACCGGTGCTGCAAAACCGCATTATGAGAAGTTGATCGAGATCATTAAAGGCCACGCCACCAAGGGCGATCGTGATGACGATCGTCTCGTAGAGGCCTATCGCTATCTCGGTTACTATTACTTGTTGAAGAATGATAAGGCAACAGCCAACGGTTATTGGAACAAGGTGCTCGAAATTGATCCCAATAACGAGACTGCCAAGCAAGCTCTCGGCAAGTAATTCAGCAAGCTTAAACGTACAACTTCATAAGGGATATCATCCGCAAGGTGGTATCCCTTCTTCGTATCTCATTAATCTGGATCGATCATCAGCGTCCTGATTGATTTAGTGCGGTGGTCTGACAGATTCCATGTCGGGAATCCCGAGGTGTAGCAGGCTATGACAGGGAAGCCTGGCAGGAAGAATGTCATGAAAGGGCTCGAAAGCAGTCGGAAAGCATGAAGTGGCAAGAATAAATGTCACGTTTCGGTTTAATGCTCCATTGGTTTTTATGCACCACAAGAGTAGAAGACGAGACGGGAAAATGACAGAAAAAAAATAGATTTTCAACCGGGATCCCGACCGCATAGAAACGATGCGCCTGACAGCAGTCAGGCATTGACTGTGCAGAGCGATTTGAACCTATTCTAAACGATGAGAACAAAACTATGAACCGGGGTAGTGAGGGTGATCCGGATCGGGTAACCTTCATTTCTCACACATCACACTTCCCGCTTCATATCGACAGGACGTCCGCACGCTAATTTCTGTATCTATAGCTCACTCCTGCGATCCGCATCATTCACCGCCCCTGACGCCTCATCTCGCTTTCGTCCAGATGGACCGCGCATTGGCGGAACATATCAAATGAACAGATGACCTCCCCGCAATCTGCGCGGTCAGATCTATCGATTCGTCTGATCTTCTATTCGACTCGTCAGGCAGCTGTAACCCTTCCTCACATTCGATAAAATGCCTCTCAAAAACGGGAAAAAGAGATGCACAAAAACGATACTTGTCCTACGCTGCGCGCAGAGCTATCCTTTGGGCTCCCGAAAGCATAGCTCCGGGCGGTCGAAAGCATAGCTCCGGGCGGTCGAAAGCATAGCTCTGCGCCGCGATGAGTAAAGTGTTGGATTTCTGCGCGTTACGAAAAGGTGTTGACTGACGGGCAAGTCATCTCGTACGGGACAGCCGTGCCGTTCGATTGCAGGCACAAAAAAGGCGACCCATACGGGCCGCCTCGTTCAACAACTTATTCGTTGTGTTCCTTATTCAGGCAGACTGATCGCTTCATTCGGGCAAACACTTGCGCATGTTCCGCATTCCGTGCAAGCATCCGGGTCGATTGAATAGATCTCACCCTCTGAAATTGCCCCAACCGGACATTCGTCAATACATGTTCCGCATGCGATGCAGTCGTTACCAATTACGTAAGCCATAGTAATTTGTTGTTTAATTGTTCATAATGTTATTGTTCCCGGATGCGTTGCCATACCGAGTTTTGTATGTTGCAAAGATAACATTATTATTTCAAATACCTACAATTGGTGATCGTATTTTAGATAATTTATACTATGTCGAAATAAAACTTCGGGCAATAACCAATCTTGATTGCCGTTATCTTAGCGTATATGAAAAGATTTCGCCTCACGATATTTGCTTGGATGCTGACGGCCATGACGGCTGTCGCGCAGGTGAGGACTGTGGAAAACAGACCTTACACCGACTTGCGTCCCTTCCATTTCGGCATTATCGTCGGGACTCACTTTCAGGACGTCGAGTTGATGAACATGGGACCTCAAGTAACGACTTTCGAGGACGGCTCGACGGTCGAATCGCTCATCTCCGCCGATCAGGACCGGTGGGATATGGGCTTCACTGTCGGTGTGCTGGGCGAGCTACGCCTGTCGCGTCACTTCCAGTTCCGCGTGGCTCCGACCATGTATTTTGGCAACCGCCACCTCACATTCCGCAACCTGAAGGAGACCAATGCCGATGGCACTCCGATCGAGCAGCATCAGGATCTCAAGACGGTCTACATCGCGTCTGCGCTCGATCTGATCTTCGCTGCGCCGCGGTTCAACAACCACCGGCCTTATCTCATGGCCGGACTGAGCCCTATGATCAATCTCAGCGGGCGTGGTGACAATTATGTAAGGCTCAGGCAGTATGACGTCTATGCCGAAATCGGCATCGGCTGTGATTTCTATCTGCCATTCTTCAAGTTGCGCCCTGAGCTCAAGTTCATGTTCGGGCTCTTCAATAGTCTTGATCCTGACAATGTCGGCAAGTTGAAGGATAAGAACATGATCCCCTATGCAAAGTCAGTAGGTGAGGCCCGCACGAAGATCATCGCGCTCTCGTTCTATTTCGAGTAGCCGGTTTTCCGCCCGAAAGTCAGAGTCATCTTGCCGATGTAGATGCCGCTTTTCCCATTCTGGTCGACGGCAACTTCCTTTCCGTCCCGGTCCTTGACATATCGCAGGGAGGTGAAATAGCTGTGGCTGTGACCGCCCAGCACGAGGTCGATGCCGCTGCTCTGTGGTATGAGCTGCTGATCATTCATCCCCTTTTCGTCCCATCCGATGTGCGAGAGCAGAATCACCACGTCGCATTTTTTTCGTCCCTTGAGCATTGCGGTCATTTTCTGTGTCGTTTCCACGGGATCCATATACTTGATCTGCTGGTAGTTTTTCCGGTCGACGAGTCCCTCTAATTTAGGTCCGATCGCAAACACGCCGATACGGATGCCGTTGCGTTTGATGATTGTGTAGGGTTTGATGATCCCTGCAAGCGGTGTGCCCGTGAAGTCGTAATTGCTGCAGAGGATCGGGAACCGGGCCATTTTCGCCAGACGGGCAAGATTGTCCATACCGTAGTCGAATTCATGATTGCCGAGCGTGCCTGCGTCAATGCCCATCTCGTTCATCAGTCCCACCTCCACGTCACCCTTGAAGAGCGTGTAGTAGGGCGATCCTTGGCTGAAATCGCCGCTGTCGAAGAGCAGCAGGTTGGGATCTTTCCGCCGCTCCTCCTTGAGCATGGCGATGCGCCTGATGAATCCTCCCCGTCCGGCCTGCAGCGTGTCGGCCAAGTTTTGGTTGAGCGGCATCACGCAGCTGTGGGTGTCATTGGTGTGCAAGACGGTCAGCGTCTTCTGTGCTTGGATGGACACTGCCCATAGCAGGCACCATGCCATCAGTGTCAGTCTGGTCTTCATAAGCCTATTTTTTCGTGATTCTTCCTTCCACCCGCGCATTGACGGTCTGGCCTGCGGCAGCCTGCGCCCGGAAATATTTGATAATGATGTAGCGCACGTTGTTCTGCTCGTCTTGAGGCGAAACGAAGTCGGCCTTCTCCTTGAAAGCCGTCAGCCCGTCATTGCCCTGCGCCAGATAGTCGAGCGTGACCACACGGTATCGTCGCTGCGGATCGACCGGCTGTCCGTGGAGCGATGCCGACTGGAGGTTGCCGTCACGGCCGATCACGATCCGCACACCATGACTGACGCCCTCGCCTCCGTTTCGGGCCATCTCTCCGAAGAGCTGCAGTACCTGCTCCCCGTTCAGTGTCAGGAAGCTGATCTTATTCTCAAACGGAGCCACGGCGAGCACGTCGCCGTAAGTGACAGCGCCCTTGGCAAAGGCCGCCCGGATACCCCCTATGTTGTAAACGCCGAAGTCAGGCCGCTCATCATATGCCTTGGCACCCCACACCAGAATGTCTGCCAGCAGGTTGGACAGGTCGCTTTCCGGGCGTCTGGCGGCCATATAATGGTCGATCGTGCCTATCACGGGACTCATGATCGAGTCTACTTGCTGCCTGTAAGGAGCCACGAAGGCGACAGCCTTGGCATCCGGATGCGCGTCATAACGGCTGTCTACGAGGATGCGGGTGCGCTGGATGCCCGTCAGCTGATAGTGTGTCTGACAGGAAGACACCAGCATCGTCGCTCCCACGATCCCCCATAAAATGGTCTGTTTCATTGTCATAGAATTGATATATGCAAAGTTACGACTTTTCTCCGAAATATCCTCACTTTTCCGTCACATCCTCGTCGGATTGTCAGAAATCGGCACGAAAAGAGGCAGACCGCAACGGTCTGCCACCTGCAAAAATCGTGTTTTGCATGCCTGCGGCACTTGCAGGCCGCCTGCAGCAAATTGCTTATGGTGTCACCGTTTCCTCATCCTTGATGCCCGTCTTTGGAGTCTTGCTCAAAGGATCAAAGATTCCCATGCCGCCAAACCGGCTGTTCCATCCGATGGTCTGCACGACACCGGGATTGTCCACCTGGTCACCCTCGCCAAGCCCCATGAAGTAGAGGTTCTTGCTCCATACGGGATTGGTCCCGGTCTCGGCCGTACTGGTCATCGTTTCAATGTCCTTGCGCAGCAGATACTTGCTGTAGAAGTCGCCAAGTGCCTTTACCCGACTGTTCGCATAGGTGATCTCAATGGCTCCTTCCTCGCCTTCGGTGGTCTGGGCGGTCATGTTTTCAGTCAGCGCGAGCGCCTTCGGCCTGCTGATGCCCAGCACGGTGAAAGGATCGGATTCCACATTCTTCGCTCCCGTATAGACTGACGGATCGAAGTAAAGCTCGATCCGGTGGAGCAATATGTCGTTTAAGGGCGTCACGCCGAGATACTGACACGTGTTCCCATTCCATCCGGTCAGCTTCCATTCCGGGTAAATCTCCTCCTGACCGGCACCTCCGTCAAAGAGCATCCAGCGATGGCAGTCATCAAACCGCTTGCCTTCGTAAGCCAGTTCGATCTGACGCTCATAGAGAATAGCCTCAAACATCTTGGACCGGTCGCCACGGATAGCAGGATCCAAACCACAGTCACCCGTGTAGCCCACGCGCCTGCGGATCCTCAGCAGAGCCTCCCAGGCCTCGTCGAGATGATTTGCGCCGCAGGCGGCTTCGGCAAAATTGAGTAGCACCTCTGTGTAGCGGATGGCCAGCAGCGGTTGTCCGTTCATGCGGAATCCACCGTCATTCTGGAACTGATACAGGGCTTTCTCGCCCAGGGCGGCATCCTGTGACTTCTTGCGCACATAGACCGTCTTGCCCTTACTCCCCATCAGATCGGTGAAGAAACCGCTCTGGACAGGGTTGTTGGCTGTCTCCGCATCCGGATACCATGCAAAGTTCATCAACTGGTATTCGTTTCCGCTCAGATAAGGACACTGATCCGCGAGGTCGGAAGAGATAGTCCCGCTGAATTTCCATTCCTCTCCGGGGAAACCGAAGGTGCGATAGAAGCGCGGATCACGGTTCAGGAAGAAAAGTTTCTTGTCATATCTGTACTGTCCGGCTTCCGTAGGTCGCTTGCCGTCAGCCATCGGGAAGGCATCGACCATCTCTGCCGTTGGCTCAATTCCTCCGCCACCATTGGCGTTTCCGGGACGTATGCTCTGCTCCCAGCAGTTGTATAGATCGTTCTCTCCCTCGGCATTATTGCAGATCGCCATGTACACGCCCTCTGACACCTTGCCGTCGCTGGCCAGCATGTTACACCATATCTTGGCCCAGTTGCTGGCGTTGGTGCCGGGGTTGTCTTCATAAGCTAAGCCGTACCCACCTTGTGCGAGTACCTCCAAGGCCTTCTTGTTGAGTACGTAAGCCGAATCCCAACGGGCCACGTCGTCGGCTCTGTTGAACACCGGACTGGCATAATAGTTGGCAATGATGCCGGCCAATGCGTAGCACGTACCGGCCGTGATGCGTCCCCAGTCGTTGGCTACCTCGTCCCAATGTGTCGGCAGATGCTCGCCGCCATATTTCAAGTCCTCGATCATGAAACGGTAGGTGGCCTCGGTCGACTGGCGGGCAATGGCGAGCGAATCGCGGTCGCCCATCAGCGTGCTCTGCAGCCCACGGACAATAGGAACGCCGCCGTAGCGTTTGAAAAGCCGGAAGTAGCGCGTCGCGCGGAAGAATCTGGCCTGCGCTTCCACCTCATGTTTCTGCTGGGGAGTCAGTCGGGAGTTCTCCGTCTCGTTCACCCCGACGATGACATCCGTACATTCACGCATCTTCTTCCACGGACTCTCATTGATCCCATAGTAGAAGTATTTGTGGATGTTGGTATTCGTCCAGATATTGATCGGGTCATTATACTGACCGTAACCGGGAAACTCATCCGTGTTGGCGGACAAGAGATCCGGAAGCCCCACTGGCCAAAGGTCAGGCGGAAAATTGTCCCGCGTCAGCGAATAACCTTTAAAATAAGGTAATGATTTCTGGTAAATATAATTCAGACGCAACTTTACCGAGGCCCAGTCTCCATAAACCTGCTCGGGGCCGAAACTGCCATAAGGACGCTTCTCGGCAAGAAACTCGTCGCTGCATCCCGTCGCTAAAAGGCTCACGGCTATCAATGCCGCTGAACCTACCTTATATATATTTTTCATCTTCATATTCATAGTGATTCTGTCGTTTTAGAATGAAACCTTTACGCCCATCGTAATTGTGCGGACTCGCGGATAGCTTCCGTATGATCCTGCGAAGTTATCCCAGGCCTTGTCTGGTATAGCATTGTAGAAGCTGAACGCATTCTGGCATGTCATATTGAATCGTACGCTGCCTAAACCGATGGCCTTTACCCATCTCTTAGGCAAGGTATAGGCAATCGAGATGTTTCTCAACATGATTTCGGCTGCCGACATGCGCCAGAAAGTTGAATTGATACTATTCTGATTAGCATAGCGGATGTTCGGATATCTGCCGTCTCTGTTTGCAAAAGCGATCAGATTCCCAGCCGGATCCTTGACATCCTCATAGACGAACATGTTGCGCCACATCGCGTTAATGTTGGTCGTTTCCATGCTGCCATACGACTCCCCACGCAGCGAACTGGGCACTAAGGTGTAGGCGCCCCATTCTGCTTGAAACGTTGCCTGCAGTGAGAACGACTTGTAGACCAGATTCAAGTTGGTGTTGACGCGATAAGGATTGCTGTCACGATGCGAGATCTGCACCACGTCGGTGCTTCCGTCAATCACGCCGTCAGGGGCGGTATAGTTGCCGTTTTCATCCTTCGGGCCTCGGATGTCCTCATAGATGAGCATACCGGGATGTACGTTCTTCTGTGTCAGACCTAAATAGCTGGTGATGTGATACTTGTTGAAGTATTCCTCGATTTCTTGATAACTGCGGAACATGCCAATGCAGGACAGCCCCCAGAGACCACGGTCGGTACGCTTTCCCTTGACCTTGTCTCCAAACGTAGGATCCGTCGCCCAGCTTGTTTCGAGCACTTTGTTGTCATCATAGCCCGTGCCGACACGAACCGAATAATAAAGATCCTTGCTCACCCTGTCACGCCAGCCGAGTATAACTTCAAATCCCCAGGAGTCCATTTTGCCGAAATTCTCGGGCGCTGCATAGATTCCGACGGTGCCGGGCAGCACATGTGCCGATGGATAATCAAACATCTCGCGGCTGAAGTCATAATAGCTGTCTAACGTCAGGGATAGCCGATTGTCCAGCATACGAAGATCTATACCGAAGTTAGTCTTGTAGTTCTTATCCCATCTCAGGTCTGGGTTCGTGCCGGATTTCTCAGGCAGCTGGAACGAACGGGCCGAGGTGACGTTCGGATTGGTTCCGAAGATAGAGCCGCCATATTCATTATAGGAATAAAGTTGCAGCCAACGCCATGCGTTAACATTGTCACGGCCCATCAGACCGAACGATGTACGGAGCTTGAGGAAGTCAATCCCCAATTTCTCTTTGTTGAACCAAGGTTCCTCTGACATGACCCATCCGGCGGATATCCCAGGGAAATAGCCCCAGTAGTTCTTTGGTGAAAATTTGGTGGATGCCTGTGATCGGATCAGAAACTCAAACAGATACTTGTCCGCATAGGAGTAGTTGAAGCGTCCGATGTAAGCCAGACTGCCGCCCTCGGTGCGGTTCCAGTTGACCGTCTTCTCCGAATCGTCCGACAGTGAGGTCGACTGCCCGTCCGTGAAAGGCAGCGGATGGCTTCCCTGGGCCTCCACATATTCGGAGGACGACTCGCTTTTCTCGATCGAGAAAGTTCCACTGACGTTATGCTTCCCAAATGCTCTGTTGTAGAGGAACATCAAGTTCGTTTGGTAGCTGTCGCCACGGCTCATCGTGCGGCTGATATAAGAATTCTGCCCATCGTTTAGCACACGCTTTTCGAGATTGGCATAGTCCGTGAAGCGGAAGCCTTCCAACGTTGTCTCATCGTAATCGACAGTCGGATCGTTGTCAATGATCATGTTGGGATCCGTGACGTATAAGTGATGTCCGGAGCCTCCTCTGTTCTTGACGCGATATACCGTATTCTCCATGCGAATGTTGTTCTGCTTGTCGTTGTCGATGCTTTTGGAATAGGTAAACTTCACGCGCAGTCCTTTCAGAGGCTTGAACCAGCTGAAGTCATGCTCCAATGAGGCCTGGATAGCCATTGAATTCGCCGTGTTCTCCCGATTGTTCTGCGAGCGGTACAAACTCTGGTAGTTGTAGTAATTTTTGAACGACGGACTGTTCTGCATGCCCGAATGGTAGATCGGGTAGTCTGCGATCTGATCCGGAACGTATGGCGGATTCTTCAGCATATAATTGTAATCCTCCTGACTCCCGCTTCCGCCGGCGCTCGACATGTGGGATACTTTGGACGAATAGTCTCCCGACACGGACAGCGAAGCTTTGAAGAACTTGGAGATGTTGGCGTTGACGCCGGCGCGATAGTTCCAGCGGTCATAATCCAGCTTGCCGATATTTCCGTCCTGGGTGTAATAAGAGACACCGCTGAAGAACTGCATTCGCTCCGTTCCGCCATTCATATTGATGCTGTGACGCTGTGAAAGCGATGACGACCAATATTTGTCCAGCAGATCATAATTCAGATTCTTCATAGCCTCAAGCTCATCTCCCTGGAAGTAATCCAGCATTTTATCATCCGACGCAGCTTCATTCGTAGCCGTCCCTGCAGCCCTGGCCGCATTGTAGATCAATCCATAGTTGTAGGCATCGAGCATCTTTGCGTGCTTGATAGCATCCACATAGCCGAACTGCGCTGAATAAGAGATCTTCGGGGTGCCGCTCTTTCCGCGCTTGGTCTTGACCAGGATGACACCGTAAGCACCGTAGGCGCCATAGACGGCAGCTGATGCGTCTTTCAGGATCGTGATGCTTTCCACTTCGTCAATGTCCAAGTTGTTGAATGCTTCCTCTGTAGTGATAAAGTCATCGATGACGTAGAGCGGTCTTGGATTGGCATTGCCGCCGATAGCCTGTCCTCCTTCGTCCTTTCCGGTAGGTACCAGCGAGACGGCATCCTTAGCCTGCCGGATGGTGATAGTGGCATTTTCTCCAGGTCGGCCGGTGCCCGGCATGTCAACGTGAATGGACGGAGAGAGACCGACCAGCGCCTCGGAAAGGTTGCTGACCGAAAGGTCTTTCAGATCGTCTGCATTGATCACTTCTACCGCTCCCGTCACATTCTTTGTCTTCAGGGCACCGTATCCAACGACGACAACATCGTCAAGATTGTTCGCATCCTCATGCATTTGGATCCTTGGATTGTTCAGATCGGACACCACCTGTGGGATGTAGCCGATATATGAGACTTTGATCTTGCCTTTAGGTGGCACCATCAGCGAGAAGTGTCCGTCCAAGTCACTGATCGTGCCTTGACTTTTATTCTTCCCTACCACTACGATCGTGGCACCGATAATCGGATCGCCGTTCTCGTCGACCACGGTTCCCTTGACCATCTGTGAAGCCTTCGATGCCGGTACCTTGTCAGTCTGCTGCGCGTAGACAGGCAAAGTGAGACAAGTCAACAGGCAGAGACAGATATTGATAATATGTTTTTTCTTATACATTGTGCGGTGTTTTTAAGGTTAAAGTCTGTTTATTTACCCGGCAACCAACGTGGATCGCCGCCCGAATTGGATATGATCTCATATTCCTGTGGCGTGAAGTCTACGCCTCCATTGGGCAAAGACAAGTCGAGCGGCTGTGTGATAGAGCCTTTAAACTGTGGATCATACTCTGACGCAAACGGTGCTCCGGAACTGTCTTTCTGCTTAGGATCGTTCGAGTCGGGCTTCGTGAATGCATACCAGAAGTTGAATTTGTAGGTTCGGTTACTGCCAACCAAGCGTCGTGTCTGGCAGATATCGTAGAAGATACTGTGGTCAACCGTGAGCGTCATATCATTGGCTGCGACGTTGTTGATGAACTTCTGGCCGGAGAAAGTCTTGCTGAATGTCATGTTAGTAAACGTCCAGCTTTGGCTCTTGTACTCGCTGCTGCGATCGCCGAAAGTCTTTTCCGGACGGGCATTGGAGCTGTTGGAATAACGGATGAAGTAAGTCGAGGAGTTGTCAACGATGTCATAGATTGTGCTGTTCTTCAGCTCGAGGTTCTTCACCATGCGTCCTTTCTTCTGCAGACTGATAAACGGTTCGCCCTTGGCATTGTTCAGCTGGCAGATGCAGTCGGTCAATGTGAAGTTCCAATAGGCACAGACAATCGCATTGTCATGTAGTATGGCTCCCGGCATGTTCTTAAACCAGCAGTGCGCAATGTAGATCGGATCCTGTACGACATAGATCCCACTTATAGGACTGCCGCCGCGGGTGTAACCTAAGTTCTCGCTCAGAATGGACGATGGAAGATTGTTGGCGCTCATGAAGATGAATGAGGCAGCTGTTGCTTCCGTCATGTCAAAGTTGATGTATTTCACCTTCAGGCCCGAATAGGTGTAGAGCGCACCGGTACCGGTCACGTTCACCGTGGTCCGCTTGAGTTTGTCACCGCGGAAGGTGAGCTTCTGGCCGCCAAAGTCGACCGGACCACTCAGCGTGTAGGTTCCTCCCGGTTCGAGGTCAATGGCGACCTCTTCGCCGACCGAATCGATCGGGTTTGCCTGCAGGTATTCATAAATGTCCGATCCATTGGGGATCGTTGCGACCGACGGTACTAATGTCGACAGGTTGAAGACCGTCGGCTCTGCGGCATCCTTATTGCCCAACTCTTGCTTGCCGATCACCCGGATTTCAAGCCGATACTTGGAATCTTCGGCAACGGGAACCGTGACCGAACTTCCGTCAACGAGATACTTGTCGAGATCGCCCACCACGCTTGGCGCTTCAGGATCATCGACATTCATAAATGATACTTCATAGCCTTTCGCGCCCAAGACGAGCGGCCAGGAGATGGTTGCCTTGGTTCCGTCGGTGCTCACGACGAACGAAACGGAATCAGGAGTCTCCAACTGTGCATTCCGCACACCCACATCGAAGCCATCGGGCGAATCATATCCGATGGCACAACCTACCAAAAGCGGTGCTCCGGCCAGCAACAGTAAGCACACCTTCCGGTAAGTTTTCAGTAGTTATTGTTTCATTGTTTTGGTTTTTAGGTATTTGGTTTTATTAAATCGTGTACGTTATTTGATTTAAGTAGACATTAAGCATCCTCGTTCCTCATGATTCAGATATCTCTCTCTAAGAGTAAACATTGCAAAATTAACGCAACAAAACGAAACAAAGGTGGAATATATCTCCAAAAAGGTAGAAATATTTCTCAAATGCGTGCAAAAATACCCTTTTGCTCGTTTTTTCCACCTCTTCTGCTTCCGAGTTAGCCTCCTGATCTGGCAACTTATGGGGTGCTTTGTTTATGGAGGGTGCAAATGTGAGCCGCCAAGCGGCAGTGGGGGTTGACCGTAAGTTCAACGCGACTGTTGCTAATTATGCTTTTCCGTTTCTTTTGGTTGTTTTCTGCTTTATACACTTGCGAGTTCTGAATATTATTCATATATTTGTACGTGCTACGTGAGCGGTGGGTCGCAGGCAACAGTGGCAGCAAGTGCTGTCGGTCGAATAGATTTCCGCTGCGGGGAATGATTAACCTAAACAAAAAATCCAGATATGAATTGGAAAGGCATCAATGACTTCATCAGTTACGGGATGTGGGAGAAGAAGCCGCGCCCCCGATGGGAACGGTGTGGCGTATTCCTGCTCCGTCGGGTCTATCTGACAGGGTTGCTCTTCTGGAAGAAGGGGCATATCGACTATGCTACCATCCTCTCGTTCAACACTTTGATGGCTATTGTGCCGATCTTTGCATTGATCTTTGCAATCGGAAACGGGTTCGGGTTTGACGTCTATATTGAGAAGTGGGCGCTCGACGTCTTTTCCAGTCAGCCCCAGGCTGCCCATGCGATCGTCAACTTCGCCCGTTCCTACATTGCCAACACGCATACGGGCATCTTCATTGGGGTCGGCTTGTTGTTCATGCTCTATACGGTGATCTCACTGATCTATAATGTCGAGAACGTCTTCGATGCGATCTGGCAGGTCGAGCGCCGCTCTTTCACGGCGATGCTGACCAACTATGTCGGCATGATCTTCCTCGTGCCGATTGCCGTCATTGTCGTTTCTGGTCTGAACATCTTCGTCTATGGCAGGCTTGACTGGCTGCAAGAGATCGAGATGTTCCGTCCGGTGGTATTCCTGCTCCTCAACCGTGTCGGTCCCTGGCTGCTGATGTCGGTCATCTTCGCCGGTGTCTTTTTCGTCATGCCTAATACGCGCGTGCAGTTCGACAAGATCATCATTCCCGCTCTGATAGCGAGTTTGGGCATCCTCATCCTGCAGTATGCCTATGTCAATCTGCAGGTTCTCTTCACCACTTACAATGCTGTCTACGGCTCTTTTGCCGCCCTTCCGCTGTTTCTGATATGGCTCCAGCTGTGCTGGTACATCATTTTGGTGTGCGCCGAACTGTGCTATATTAATCAGAATGTACAGATGTACGAATACCTCATCGACACGCAGCATATCAGTCACAACAAGTTGATGATCATCAGCGGCATCCTCTTCAGTATGCTCTGCAGGTGTCAGCATGAGATGCAGACACCGTTCACGGCCAAGCAACTCATTGAGCGGTCGGGATTCCCCAGCCGGGTCGTCGTCGATGTGCTGCAGCTTCTGACGCGTGTAGGGCTCGTCATCGAGAGTCACGCGAAGAATGACGAGCGTGTGTCCTATATCCCCAACGGCGACTCTACGGACATGACCTTGGGCAAGCTCACCGAAATGGTTGAGGCTTATCCGGCCGATGGCGCCGACAAACTCACCTTGACCATGGAGCAGAACATGAATGACGATGTCCGCAAGCAGATCAGTGCGATCTATGACAACTATCTTCAGGCTTTAGATCAGATAGGAGTCAACGCGCTGACCGTCTGATGCTGATCCGGAAGAGGGTGGCGGTAGCTTTTTCTGAAGGCGTTTTTTTATTTTTCGCGATGTGTTTGCGTACTTCGGAGAGTTTATCCGTAGATATTTTAAAAAAGGAAGACTTTATGAAGTTAAAGCAATATTGTTGGATGCTGTTTCTGCTGGCTGAAGCCTTTGTTCCGGCTCTTCCGGCCTCCGCGGAGCAGCCTTTCGACCTCGGGAAGCTCAAGGCCAAGGTGGATCCCTATGTGAGTCGGACTGAGAAAACCCCCGACTGGCTCTACGCCCGTCTGCAGATGTACTGGTCAACACATGCCACCGACGTGTTCATCAACGGCGAGTCGTTCGACCATCCCGGTGGTGACCGTGCCCCGGTGCCTACGGTCAAGTTCAACGGAACGCGTGGCACGGCATCGTCCTTCGATGCTCCGAAGATCGAAGACCTCGTGCCTTACGATGACGATGAGGCCGGTAACGTCACCTATATCAGCCATTTCTCGCATCGGATGGAGAAGGCTCACCCCGCCAAGACAGGCTGCAACATCGGATCTGTCAATCGTCGCATCCTCGGTATTGCCGCCGATGCAGCCGCTATCTATGCCGCCACCGGCGAGGAGCGCTATGCCCGACTGGCCCTTGGCGTCTTTGATACCTATCTGAAAGGCATTTACTATCGCAACGTCCCCACGGATCTCAACCGCGGACACATGCAGACTCTCGTCGGTATGCAGACTTTCGAGGTGATCCATGAGGATGTGATCGTCGAACTGACCGAGATCTATCAGCGCCTCGGGCGCTTTATCACCCGCGACCGCGATCTCTATGAGGCCGCGCTGAAGAAGTGGGCCGAGAACATCATAGCCAACGGCGTACCCCACAACAACTGGAATCTCTTCCAGGCAGAGTTCATTGCCCGCATTGCCATGGTCCTGCAGCCCGACAGCCATTATGCCGACGGGCGCGGACGGGCGTATTACCTCGCCCGCATCACCGACGCGTCTACCGTGCGTCAGTGGAGCATGCGGCGTCTCGCGGAGTTTGGCTTCGATCCGTCCACGGGCATCTGGTATGAGTCGCCGGGCTACAGTACGGGTGTTGTCAACGACTTTGCCGACTTCGCCAACACGCTCGACCGTGACGCCGGCATCGATCTTTTCCGGCAGCTTCCCGTCCTCCAACGTGCTGTCATGGCTACGCCCCAGTATCTCTTCCCCAATCGGATGATCGCCGGATTCGGTGATACCCACCCTTCGTATCTGAGTGACCGGGCAGTCAGGAGCGTGCTGAGCTATGCCGGCCGTCATGGTGCGCGTCAGCTGACCGACACATTCACCCGCCTGCAGGAAGCCATCCGCCCCGACGCCCCCGATACGCTTGTTGAGCAATATGTCAGCCCCAACTTCTATGCGCCTAATGTCTCGTGGCTTGTCCAGCGCACCGGGATGAACCCGGCGCATGACCTGATGGTCTCCATCAACGGCAGCTTGGGCAACCATCAGCATGCCAACGGCATCTCGATGGAGCTTTACGGCAAGGGATATGTCATGGGGCCCGATGGCGGAATCGGCAAGTTCCTCTACAGCGGGGACGACTATCATGAATACTATTCGCAGTTCCCGGCCCACAACACGGTCTGCGTGGACGGCGTGTCGAGCTATCCCGTGATGATGTCCCAGCATGCTTTCACAGTCGACGACCGCTTTCCGCAGTCCAATGACGACCGGTTCGGGCTGTCCGGCGATGGTCAGTCGTTTCCGCCAGTGACTTATTCGCAGGTCTCGTTCATCGAACCCGAAAGCTATGCCCGCCAGGTCCGTGTCAACGGCATCGTGAAGACATCTGCCACGGGCGGCTATTATGTCGACATCTTCCGTAGCCGTAAGGTGCTCGGCGGAGATAAGACGCATGATTATTTCTATCACAATTTAGGCCAGACGATGACCCTCTCGACCTTCGACGACAAGCCGCTGCCCCTGCAGGACACCGACCTTTTCGCCTTCGCAGGCGGTCATCTCTATGCCTATTCCTATCTTTTTGACAAGCAGGCGGCTACCTTCGCCGGCGATGTCAAAGCCACCTTCGTCACCAACAACGATCTTCGCATGACCATGTGGATGCAGGGCTCATCCGACAGAATCATCGCCCGGGCGCTCTCGCCGGCCAATCTGGAATATGAGCGCATGCCCCATCAGCCCTATGATATCGGCACCCAGCCCGTCCTGACCTATATTGCGCGTCAGCAGGGAGATGCCTGGAACCATCCGTTTGTGGCTGTCTACGAGCCTTCGACGAATGCCGAGCCATCCGAAATCAAGTCGGTTGAGTTCTTCCGCCCGGTCTGCAGTGATCCCTCCGCGGTAGGCATCAAGGTCGTGCTGCGCAATGGGCGCACCGACTATATATTCTCCAATGTCGGCGGAAGCAGCATGCGGTTCGGCAAGATGCGTGTCAAGGGCCGTTATGCGGTGGTCAGCGATCAGTTCATATTAACAGAAAATCAGTTGCGGAAGAAATGAAAAGATTCTATGTTTGTTTGTTGAGTCTCGTCTTTGTCCATGCTCTGTCCGGCCAGGAAGTGTCCTCTCCCGACGGCCGCTACCGTTGGAGCTTCTCGATGGAGCGTCAAAGACTCTGGTATAGTCTGTCTTTCGACGGGCGCACCATTATCTCCAAGAGCGAGCTCGGATTGGATCTTGACAACCGACTCTTTGAGTCTGCCCTCGGCATACCCAACGACGGTTGCGTCCATTGGGGCGAAAACCTGAAGCTGACGGGGCAGGACCGCTCGACCGTAGATACCCTATGGACACCCGTCTATGGGGAGAACGCCCGCGTGAGGGATCATTACAACCGGCTCGTGCTCCACTTCCGCAAGGGTGAGGAACATGCGCAGGGCTCCACGGATGACTATGACAAACGCAGCTTCTACTACATGGATATCGAGGTGCGTGCCTATGACGAGGGCGTGGCTTTCCGATATCACTTCCCCGAACAGACCAACGGACTGTTCCTCAACATCACCGGCGAGCGCACGTCGTTCACCTTCCCGGCCGGCACCGTTGCCACCTATAACATCTGGGCGCAGAGTCCGGTGCTCCGGGCACCGCTTTCCAGCCTGAAGACTGAGGTCGAGCGCCCCGTGCTCCTGCAGCTTCCGGACGGGACGCATGTGGCCTTGCTCGAAGCCGCAATGACCGACTTCGTGCGCGGAAAGTATCGTCTCGCCGCCCCGGACCGCCTGCAGGTGGCCCTGTATGACGGTGCCGAGGTGATGTCACCCTACAACACGCCCTGGCGGGTCGTCATGGCGGCCGACCGGGCCGTAGACCTTGTCAACCATAAAGACTTGGTGCTCAATCTCAATCCGCCCTGCGCACTGACCGAAACAGCCTTCATCCGTCCCGGTAAAGCCTATCGGTGCGGCACGCTGAAACGTGATCCCATCCTGCAGGGCATTGCCTTTGCCCAACGGATGAACCTGCAGTACATCGAGCTGGATGCCCGTTGGTACGGTCCGGAGATGTCCATGGCGTCCAGTGCCTTGTCCGTCTCGCCCGACCGCGACTTCACGATCCCCGAGATATGCGACTCTGCCCGCCGTCACGGGTTAGGGGTCTGGCTCTACGTCAACCAGCGTGCACTCTACCGGCAGCTTGATGATATCCTGCCTTTATATAGAAGGTGGGGGGTGAGCGGCATCAAGTTCGGCTTCGTGCAGGTCGGCAATCAGCACTGGTCCACGTGGCTCCATGAGGCCGTGAAGAAATGTGCGGCCTACGGACTGATGGTCGATATCCACGACGAATACCGTCCCACGGGCTTCAGCAGGACCTATCCCAACCTGCTGACACAGGAAGGAATCGGCGGCAATGAGGAGATGCCGGATGCCACGCACAATGTGAATCTCGCGTTCACACGTTATCTCTGCGGACCGGCCGACTACACGTTGAGCTATTATAATGCGCGTATCAAGAACACGAGAGCCCATCAGTTGGCCATGGCCGCGGTCTATTACAGTCCGTTGCAGTTCATGTTCTGGTATGACGGACCTATGCTTTACGACGGCGGTGAGGAACTGTCGTTCTGGCGGAGGATACCTACGGTCTTCGATGAGAGCCGTGCCATAGCGGGCGAAGTGGGCGCGTATATCGTCCAGGCCCGTCGTTCGGGCGACACGTGGTTCGTCGGCGCGATGACCAACCGGGACGGGCGCACGGTCGAGATCGACACTTCCGACTTCCTGCAGCATGGCCGGCGCTACGTCGTCGACCTCTACAGCGACGATCCCAAGCTCTCCACGCGGTCGAAGGTGCGCACTTCGCGCTTCACGCTGAAGGCAGGCCGCAAGCTCCGCCTGCCGCTCTTGCCCTCCGGGGGAGCCGCTATGGTCTTCACACCCCGATAGGCTGTCCCGTCCGGAGCATGCCGGTTGGCGCTTTGAAGCTCCGTTCCGCCATCTGGTCCTAACACAAAAACATTCAAATAAACAATCGTTATGCAATCCAAAAGAATCATCGGCATCGCTGCCGTTCTGTTTGCTTTCTTCATCCAAGGATTCTGCGACATCGTCGGGATCTCGTCCGAGTATGCGCGGGAGGCCTTCGGATGGAGTCACACCATGTCGGGCTTCCTGCCCTCCATGGTCTTCGTGTGGTTTCTGTTCTTCAGCATTCCCGTGGGCATCCGGATGAACACGTGGGGCCGCAAGAACACCGTTCTCATCGGGATGGGCGTCACCGTGGCCGGTATGCTGGTCCCCTTGATCGGCACCAGCTGGGCTTGCCTCGTCGGATATGCCGCCCTCGGCATCGGCAACGCCATCCTTCAGGTGTCACAGAATGCGCTCGTGCGCAACGTGTTCACCGATGAAAAGCTGCTCACAAGCAGTCTCACGGCCGGCCAGGTGGTCAAGGCGGTCTCGTCGTTCTGCGGTCCTTTCATCATGCTTTTTGCCGTCAACGTGATCGGCGGGGGCGATAAGGCCAACTGGTATCTTGCGTTTCCCGTCTTGGGCGTGATCACCTTGGTCTCCGCCCTGTGGCTTTTCTTCTCGCCGATCGACCGTGAGCCGGCGGTGGAGAGTGAGGTCACGGTCGGCCGAACATTGGCCTTGCTCAGAAACAGGACCATTTTCCTGCTTTTCCTCGGCATCTTTTTCGTCGTCGCCATTGACGTGGGGACCAACTTCGTCAGCTCTAAGGTGATGATACAGCGCTACGGCTGGGAGGTCGGAGAGGCAGGCATCGCGCCGCAGGTCTATTTCATCTGCCGCACGATCGGTGCCTTCCTCGGCGTCTTCATCATGACGCGGATCGAGCGCATCACCTATTTCCGCTACAACATTGTGGCCTGCATCGTCGTGATCCTGCTGCTGGCATTCTGCCGTTTCACGCCTTTCGTCTCGCTGGCATTGATCGGTGCGATCGGCTTCCTGTGCTCCTGCATCTTCCCGATCATCTATTCGCAGGCCGTGCAGGCCGAACCGGAGAAGGCGAACCTGATCTCCGGCCTGATGATAACAGCCGTTGCGGGCGGCGGGGCGGCCACTCCGCTGATCGGATGGGCTACGGATCAGTTCGGCACTATCACGGCCGGCGTGGCCGTCCTGTTGATCTGCGCGGGCTATCTGACCTATTGCGCCTTCGGTGTCAACCCTCGTAAGTCCGCCGTCAGCCATGTATAGATGGATGATTCTGCTGCTCTGGTGGTGCTGCCTGCCGCTGACGGGACGGGCAGAGGCCCAAGGCGCCCATGGAATGTACAGCCACGCGGTGCCGCTCCGGGGCATGATCTCGCCCGAAACGGGTGAAGCGCCCGTGGCCTACCTGTGGTTGCCCGACGGCAATGCAGCGGTGCGTGCCGTCATTGTGTCCCAGCAGAACATGACGGAAGAGGCGCTCTTCCGGATGACTTCGTTCCAGCGGGAGATGCGGCAGATGGGCGTGGCGATGGTCTGGGTGGCACCTGCCTTCTCCAAAGACTGGGATCCGGCCTCCGACTGTCAGCGTCTCTTTGACGGGATGATGGCCGATCTGGCTGCGGCAGCAGGCCATCCGGAATTGCGCAGGTGTCCTGTCATTCCCTTAGGCCATTCGGCGCACGCCACCTTTCCATGGAATTTTGCCGCCTGGAACAATGACCGCACGCTCTGCATCATCTCTCTGCACGGTGATGCCCCACGCACCAACCTCACCGGCTATGGCGGTCCGAACGTGGAGTGGGGGCGTCAGCGCAACATTGACGGCATTCCAGGCCTGATGATCGAAGGCGAATACGAATGGTGGGAGGCGCGTGTGCGTCCGGCATTGGCCTTCCGCATGATGTACCCGGAGAGCTGCATCTCGTTCCTCTGCGATGCAGGGCAGGGACATTTCGATCTCTCAGAGCCGACGGCAGCCTATATAGCCCGTTTCATCCGCAAGTCAATGGAGCAGCGGCTGCAGGCTGACGGCACCCTGCGGAAGGTCAATCCCGCGGACGGCTGGCTCTGTCCGCGCTTCGTGCCCGATCTCCCGCAGACCGACGGACCGACAGCCGACTCCCCGCTGCTGACGTTCCGGCCGGTGCCGTCCTCGGTCTGCGCGCCTGCCCCTTACCGTGACTATCAGGGCGACCGCCATGATGCGTTCTGGTATTTTGACCGGGAAATGGCTGAGATGACAGCCCTCCGCTATGCCGGCACACGGGGTAAGAAGCGGCAGTATGTGGGCTTCCGGCAGGCCGGAAAGCTCATCCCTTACGACGAGAAGGTGCAGGGCGGCATGCAGGCCGCCTTTCTGCCCGAAAAGGACGGCATCACTTTCCGGCTCACTCCTGTCTACACCGACTCGACCCACGCGGCTCCCGCCCTCAGGCATGGCACGGGCCGGTTGCACATAGAGGTCATCTGCGGCCCCGTAGAGAAGCTCAACGACACGACATTCCGTGTCAGGCGCTACGAAGCAGGATGGAACAAC
>ONHE01000161.1 GCA_900317545.1 uncultured Prevotella sp.
GCGGCCAGCTGGACGGCGGCCACAGGCACCGGCACCGTGCAGAATCCAGCTTTCACACCATCGCCCTATACCCTGAAGGTATATAAGACAGACAAGAACAACGTCGCCCAGACCGTGAGCGTCGGCGTAGGCGACGACGGTGAAGTGGTGCTGACGGGTCTGAACAACGATGCCGTGAAGTTTCAGGTAGAGGGGCTGGCTGAAAATACCAAGGCCCTCGTCACTTTCGAGCTGACGCTGGAGGCACTCAACCCGTTCGTCAACTCCATCGACATCGTGTGCCATTCATTGATAGAAAACGGTCCTACACTGATGCAGCAATTCACCAGCAACGACTTCCAGGTATCGGGGGGCAAGTTTATCTTCTACGTGCCACAGGACTTCTTCGGCGGCGGCGAGCAGAAGTGTCGTTTCACCTTCGAGAACTTGTACAGCAAGTATGGCGACGACACCTACGGCAACACCGATCCGCACCATGCCCGCTACTTCTTCGTGAAGTCACCTTATTATAATACATACGAAGGACAGCAGTACAGCACGACTGGCAATGAGCCTGCCGCCGACAAGATTCATACTGCCATGTGTGGTAACGTGCCCTTCAAGTACAGCAACATCGACCAGCTCGACCCGTCCAATACCTCCGGCGGCTCCACCACATTGGAAGAGTACCCTTACTCAGAAGCCGCCTATCTGGCACAAAATCCGGCCGGAAGTTTCACAGACAATATCGTGCTTGCGGTCGATCAGGAGAAAGACTGCTACCTCTTCACAGCCGACGAGACACGTTGGAATATCGCACCCACCACAGCATGGGAGCATCGCTACTATGCCTACTACCTGATGGACCTGAAATTAGAGACCAAGGACTATGTAGCCAAGTGCGAACTGACAAAACTCTATAACAGCACTTGCTACAATAAGGACGGTGCCGAGTCAGAACTGCCGATGTACGGCGGTGTGTTCAAGGCAGTGGATGCAGTTACCGGCGAAGAGATCCCGAGCGAAAGAGCTTACCTTACTGTTCCGATGATGCGTCAGGCGTTAATCGACGAGTTGTATGGCAATGCCGAAAAGGGAATAGCTGGTGTAGATGCTACGGGCAAACAGGTGCTCTACCTCGACTACACTAATCTCTATTCGGTCCACATCCCTGTGAAAGCCGAGATGGACGAGATGAAGGCTTCGCTCAACCCCAACTGCCTCATTTATTTCCCCGTCCGTACAAGCTATAACGAGGACAACTACATCCAGAAGACAATCAGTGGCGACTTCCGCGCCTGCAAAAACATCGTGATCACAGACAAGCAGCCGTTCTATGCTCCCTATAAGATCACAGTGCCTGCGGAGAACTATGCCACATATACCCGCGAGATCACCACGCCGAAAAATGGTAAGGTTGCCAATGCTACGGTCATACTGCCATTTACACTGGAGCTGCAGGCTGGCACGCATACCAACCGCGACGGTCTCTGCTCATTCTCAGTGAACAAGATGAATGCAAGCAACTGCTTGTCGCTTGAGGAGGAGGCTTCATCGTCAGCATCCAACTATGTCGCCAAAGCCTATTTCTCGCCAGTGACAGAATCAAAGACTGAGGCAAACGTGCCCTACATGGTACAGGTGACAACGGCTCCTACAGACGAAAAGATTTCTTTCATTGCTACTCAGTATGGCTCTGACGTAATCGCTACCAAGGGCAGTAGCATGGACGAAGCCACCTACACGTTTGAAGGCGAAAGCGCATCAGGAACCATTGCTGGTAATTCTTTCACATTCAAGAACTACGGATCCTACTCTGGCAGGAAACTTGACAAGAACGAAAACTTCTTCTACTTCGCTGGTAACATGTACCTAAACTCGCAGAATCTGCGTCCGGAACATCCGCATGTATTCATCTATCCATTCCGCGCCTATTATGACTTCATCGAAACATCTGGTGCCAAACTCATGAAGGCAATCGGAGTTGAATACGGCGACAACTGGAACACTACAGGTATTGCAGACTTGACCAACCGTCCCGACTTAGCAGTAAAGCCTGGACAAGGCTCCATCACATTTACTGCTGGCAGCGACAGGCATGTCAAGGTGTTCAACGTCAACGGAGTGACAGCCAAGTCGGTATTCATCAAAGCCGGTGAAACGAAGTCTGTCAGCATCCCATCAGGAGTCTATATCATCAATGGAGTTAAAATCATCGTTAAATAAAGGAGGACACGACTATGGAGAAAGAATATATCAAGCCAATGACAGAGCGTATCAGTGTCGTGCAACAGGTTGCTTTATTAGAGGGTAGCGATCATACTCATGCCGATGGCAAGCAGCACAACTTCTTTGAAGATGAAGATCCTGACGATGAGTCTTGGATCAAAAATCAATATAACATCTGGGAAGAATGATAACCTATTTGTAATTCAATAGTCTATCCTACGATCTCTTACAATGAAACGCGAGACTGCTCTTATGACCAGTCCCGCGTTTTTCGTTGTTCAAGCCGCCACTGCTATAAAACCATTATTACATCATTGGTGTCTCCTCTCGGTCAGAGCCGAACGTCGATCCTGCATAATCTTCGATGCCCTTTGGCTTAACTTTTCATCCAATTTACAGTTGAAACGTACTAACTTATCCTTCATTGATGTTATCATTTTGAATTAATCCGTTTGCAAAGATAAGGAGCAGCCTGACAAACTACAGCATTCCAGAACCAAATCTTCGCTTCCCTCGATATTAATTTGATTTACGTCAAATATGAATCCGCTATCACATATTGTTCCTTTACGTGACGCGCCGTCGGGCTCCGTGACACCCATTCCGTGAGCATCAATAGCGTGACGAACTTCACCCACCTCATGTCCAACATCCGGAACGAGTACTATAAAAAACATCCTGGCGGATACGCCTGCCAAGACTTCCTTACTTGAAAACCGTTCCATTGTCAGACTCTCTCCCTTGGGGAAAAAGTACTCCAATTAGAATGATAAAGACACCGTAAAAAATAACATAGTATCGTGGTTCAACCAGCCAGAAGCCTGGCACTGTGAGAAATTCGATTAATTGAACCTACAAGATCATTTTTGTGACTCCGGCGGGATTCAAACCCACAACCTTCTGATCCGTAGTCAGATGCTCTATTCAGTTGAGCTACGGAGCCAAACCTTTAAAAGCAAATCATAAGGAGTGACTCCGGCGGGATTCAAACCCACAACCTTCTGATCCGTAGTCAGATGCTCTATTCAGTTGAGCTACGGAGCCCTAATTCCTTTTTGCGCTTGCAAAGTTAATACAATTTGTTCAGAAATCAACCAATAAGAGTAACATTTTTCACAGATTAACATTCGTTAAATATTAAGCGGAAAGTCTTTCGCGCGCTGATCATTTCATGATTCCGAAGTCTGTCTGTTGCTGCTCCACCTCCTCGAGCAGCTTGTCTTTCTCTGCATCAGAGAGCATCCGTCCCACCGCCGTTTTCGGCTTTAGATTCTCGCGGTTCTTTCCTGTCGTAGGCCGTTCCTGCTGTTCAAAGCAGTACTCACCCCTATAGGGTACGGAACTAAACGTCAGCTCGGCAGGCGTCGGGGCATGCGTTCCGGGGAACTGCACTTCGGCGCGGACACGGATCAAGCCTGCCGTGCGGGTCGAACGAATGAGAATCGGAGCCGACCCCCACTCCACCAAACGCGGATTGGCGTTGATTGTTTCGTCGCCGATGATTTCACCTTCGCCATCGACCGTGAACCTGACGCTCTCCTTGGCCAACCGTCTGACGTTGCCGTTGTCATCGGTCACCTCTGCCACAACGACGATGAAGTCGGACCCGTCAGCAACCAAGGGCTTGCCGAGTGAGTCGATCCGCAACCGTAGCTTGGTACTCCGCCGCGACGGCATGCGCTTCACCGAACAGACAACGCGCCCGTCACTGATACCTTCAGCCACCATGTTGACCTTTTGCCAGGCTTTTTTCGGATAGCTGTAGTCGCGCGCCTCCCAGAAGTTCCATACGTTTTTGAAGACCACGGGCTGCGCATATTGGCGGTTGATTCCGGCCAAGTCGGGATCGTCTTTCAGGAATTTAGGCGTGTGATTGACCGGCAGTGTCCAGCTCTTGGCACCGTCATAGATGCTCAGACGGACACTATCGCAATTGGAAAAGACCACCACATCCGAGTCGGAAAACGGTGTCATCTCATGCGCCACATAGACCATCGGATCCACGCGTAGTGGCTCCGCCACGTCCGGAGCAGTCACCTGACGCTGCGAGGAGAAGAAATAGAAAGCGGTCTTTGGCTGCCTGAACGCATCGTAAATGCCGCCCCAGTAGGGATCGGGATGATATCCGCGCTGATGATCGAATGGATGCCACTGGCAGCCGCCTATGAACTGGCCCTTCGTGCGATACATTTCCTCGGTCGTGGATGCCAGCGACAGTGCCTGGACCAGCTGCGGATGTTCTCCCCAGCTGCGGCTTGCGCGGTTGAGATTGTTGTGCGCATACCAGTCATCCACATACTCGCCAAACTCGCGGGTGAAGATGCACTGCGCCGGTCTGTCCGCCTTTTCATCATCGCCGGGCCATCCGTAGACCACGTCATAATGGTCTCTGACACCCGCCGAGCCCACGTCTGCAGCCGCCACGGGACGGTAGGGATAGGGATATTCGTCGCGTGTGACCTGCAGGGAGTTGAGCGAGAACGACTCCGGATAGCGCGTCTCGTTGAGGATGGGTTCCCACATGAGCACCGAAGGATGATTGCGTTCGATCCGGATTATCTCCTTCGTATTCTGCATCACACGCGCTTCGAAGGCCGGATCCTTGGCGTTCCAGAACTGCCACCCGGGTGTGGCGACGATGACAAAGATGCCCAATTCGTCGCACGCATCCATGAAGGCGGGATCCTGCGGATAATGTGCGGTGCGGATAATGTTGAATCCTGCCTGCTTCAGACGCATCACGTCGCGCCACTGCTGACTGTTCGGGACTGCGTTTCCGACATAAGCAAAGTCTTGATGGCGGTTCGCTCCGACCAACTGTCGGTAGCGTTTGCCGTTGAGCCAGAATCCTTCCCGGCCGCGAAAGGCAAAGTCACGGATGCCGAAACGTGTCCTCCCGCCGTCGAGCACACGGCTTCCCTGCTTCACGCGTGTGACTACACTATATAAATAAGGTGTCTCAGGCGACCACAACCGCGGATTTCGGATCACCACGTGCTGTTCGTCATCGATGGCCGCACGGCCTTCTATGCGTACCCGGCGTGATGTCCGTCCGACGATCTTGCCGTCTGCGCGCATGAAAGTCTGCTCCACTGTCACCGTCTGTGCCACGTCGAGGCGGTTGCGCAGCTGCGTCTTGACAGCAACACCCGCACGCTCCGCCGATATCTGATCATAGTGGATGAAGACGCCCCCGCCTGCCTGCCGGTTTGCCTCGATCACATCCGTGATATAGACATGCTGCTTGGCGATCAGCCACACGTCGCGGTAGATGCCGCCATGGTAGGAAAAGTCGAGCGTCATCTGCGTCTTTCCGGGCGGATAACTCTTGTCATCGGAATTGTCGGTCATCACTGCCACCACGCACGCATCGCCTTTCTTCAGTCCGAACGCGCCGATATCGACCGTCACGGGAAGGTATCCGCCGAAGTGCTCCTTGGCCAATCGACCGTTCACATAGATCTTCTGCTTGCCCATGATGGCCTCAAAGTAGAGTTGGGAGTGATCGGCCGGCACCGTGAAATGCTTCCGATACCAGGCAATCCCCTGATAGTTGCGGCAGCCGGAAGCCTCAGCAGGTTCCAGCTTGACGCAATGGGGCGTGGCCACAACTTCCCATCCGCGATCATCGAAGTCGGTCTTCTCGGCACCTACGACATCACCTAAGTGGAACCTCCACTCTGGATTGAAGTTCCAAACCTGCCGCCCTTGGTTCTCTATCGGAAAGAAACCCGCCACGGAGGTGAACGTATCGATGGCGCCTGACGACAGAGCCGCCATCGCCATCAACAGCATGAGCATCGCTTTCTTCATTCTTCCGACGGATTGACTATTGCACATCGTCCCATGTATCCGTGCGGAACGAACTGACAGGAAGGCCGTCGTGGAACAGGTCGCCCACTGCCCAGTCCTTGAAAGCATAACGCACGGCGACCGGCTCCTTCACCATCTCGCTCTTGACAAAGACATGATTGCGTGACACCCAAGCCTTCGCCGGATGGAACACTTTATCTGCTCCGGCCACCTCGAAGAGGTCACTTTGAGGACCGTTGTTCATGTAGACCCACTGCCGGCTGCGGTCAAAGGAGATGTCGGCCGTGTCGTTCCGAAAGACAACTTTACTGTAGGTGGCGAATTCAGGCATGCCTTTGACACCGTAAGTGTTACCGAGCGCGAGCATCGCAAGCCGCTCGCCGGCCTCGAGTTTCTTTCTCGGATGAATACCGTACTCCAATCCCGTGTCCATCAGAACAGCCATCCGGGCATTGTCTGTCATCTTCTCGGCCTTCAGCTGCTGCTCTCTGAGGAACGCACTGTTATAGCTCCAATTGATCCGATTATAGCTATAGGGCGCGATCTGACAGTAATAGAAAGGGAACGAGCCTTGCTTCCACTCGTCCCGCCATCCCTTGATCATCGTCGTGAACAAGTCTGCGTAGTTGGCATAGCGCGACACGTTGTCCTCTCCCTGATACCAGATGACGCCGCGCATGGTGTATCCGATCAGGGGAAAGAGCATTCCATTGTAGAGTGCAGACGGACAACGCTGGAGCCGCTTGTCCACGTCGGCCTGGCCGGAAGGCAGCTTCACGGTCGGGAAAGCCTTGAGCCAGTCGGCTTTCATCCAGGCTTCGCACGCGCTTCCGCCCCAGCATGTCACGATCAGGCCTACGGGACAGTTGAGCATCCGGCGCAATGTCTTCCCGAAAAAGTAGGCTGTCGCACTGAAGTCTCTGATCGTCTCCGGGGTCGCCTCCGACCATCTGCCATTGACGGTGTCGACCTTTTCCAACTGCGCATTGCGCTTTACGGTGAAGAAGCGCATCCGACTGTCGGCGCCGAAGAGTATCTCTTCATGCGCCCCCTCAACAGGCTGGGCCTTGAATCCGCCTACCGGCATCTCCATATTGCTCTGCCCCGAGCAGATCCAGACTTCCCCGAGGAGGATGTTCTTCAGACATGTCTCCTGCCCGTCATTGAAGGTGATGACATACGGGCCGCCGGCCTTCGTCGTCTGCACCTGCACTTTCCAGCTGCCATTGCGGTCGGCCGTCACGCGATAAGTCTGCTGATCCCACGACGTACGGATCGTCACGGACTTGCCGGGCGTGGCTTTTCCCCATAGGTTACACTGCGTCTGCTGCTGCAAAACCATGTTGTCGGAAAAGAAAGACGCTAACTTCACTTCACCCTTTGCAGCCGTTCCGATGAGGAGCAGGACTGCACTTACAATCAATTTTATATGTTTCATCTTGTATGGAATTATTCTTTGATCAATACAGGGCCCAAGAGTCCGGCGGGCAGAAGACGCTTCTGTTTCATCCGGTACTTCGCATTGGTCCATATTCC
>ONHE01000004.1 GCA_900317545.1 uncultured Prevotella sp.
GAAGATGTCTAGGACCGGGAGGAAATATCAGGATAGGATTCGTTCTTGCCGCTAACCTTGCCGAATTCCTCCTTTTCAGGATAGACAAGAGAAAAGAAATTTACTACTATGATAATAGCTCGACCGCCATGTTGCGGAAGGAGTACTGAAGGCGTCCCGAAAGGGGCGTTTTTCGGTTGGAAAATATTGTAATAGAAAACCCGTCGCTCTTTTGAGTGGCGGGCTTACTTGTCTTTAGCCGATCGACCGCATAGCAGACAGATCAGACTCCGTAGTATATCGTTCTATAGCCTGTCGCCATAAGGCAAAGACTTGATATAATTCTCCATCCACTGCCAATCAGGCTTACCTTCAGGGGTTGCCGGAAGTTTGACCATCGTGTTATTCATGTTATCGAGCGTCCATTTGCGCCCGTATGAATACCTGTACTTGTCGTGCTTGAGGACAGTACATACGAACAAACCTGCTGCGGAAGTTAGAGTCCCATATTCATCATGTAGGTAAAGTGCGTTTACGTCATCCGTTGCCCAATAGGGCACAGGTTGATAAAACGCCTCGCCTACAGAGCCGTTATAACTCAATGATATGGTATTTCCATCATGAATGGGGTTCTGCCCAATGTAGTTTGACACACCATTATTTGAGTCTATGGCACCAATATAAGGAGTGCTACCATCCGTTTGGTCATCTGAAGTCAAGCGCTTGCCCTTGCGTATATCAAACAGCCCATCATCACCACCAAGCTTGAACCATTTCCACACATGCGTGTCAAAGGGACGAGGTTTGACAGCATTGCTTGTGGTCAATGGCTTGCTATGTAACAAATCAATATATGATTCCATCCAACACCAGTCAGGCTTACCATCTGCTGTTATAGGCAGCTTGATAATCGTTTTACTATACAGGTCTTCAGTAACCTTTCTGCCATAGGTATATTTGAAACGATTGGCGGAAAGCAACGTCTGCAAAAATAAATACACCTTCGTTGATTTAGCTTTCTGTTCCCGCAACAACAAAATTTTTGCAGAATCGCCAACAACACAGCCGTTCTCATGAAACGAAACGTAGCCAGAAGTTCCGCTGCGAGCAACTGTCAGACAAGCCTCCTCGCAATAGGAATACCCTTTATTGCGGCAATAGGATTTACTAATACAACCCATTACTCCATTGTTTCCCTCGCCGCTCTGGACCGCTTCAAAATTACCGGGATTGTTTTCAATCTCCTCAGCCGTTATTCCTTTGCCGTTAATAATTTCAAAAAGGTCAGCAACGGTGAAATTGACCCAGTTTGTCATATCAACCTTCATACACTACCCCCGTTTTCACCAGATAGGCAAGGTAGTCATTAACCGTCTGCTGGAAATCATCCTCCGTAAGCGTCGTGTAATCGGTCTCCATATACGCTTCGCACAACCATTCGTCATCGCCAGTGACCATATGGCGGGCGCTAAAGCCGGGAATGACATCGCGATTCTTGTAGGTGTCAATCCACTTCTTCTGAATTGCCGCCCACAGACTATTGCCATTCTCGTCCATCTGCTCGACACGACCGAGGTTCTTGCGCTTCTTAAAACCGTCATCCTTGCAATAAGCAAAGAATGTCTCGCGGTTAGCTGATTTGTGCGGCGTACCCACGTCAAAAACCATGCAGCACGCACAAGCGCTTGCGCCCGGATAAAAAATATCATCAGGCAGCGAGAAGACCGCATCCAACGTGTTGTTCTTGAGAATCGCGTTCTTCATTTGTTTCATCAAAGTGCTATTGCCGATTGCGCATGCCATAGGAAGCAAAACAGCGAGCTTACCTTGCATATCATGCTCGTTCATCTGGTCAAGAATGAACTTAACGAAATACAGCCCCTTAGACGGGTCCTGCTTGCTATTGCCCCACGTCTTGGAATACTCCTTCGGCATCTGCTTCGCCATAGCGTTATAAGGCGGATTCATAAGCACAACATTGAATCTCACTCCATCTTTGATAAATCGTGGTACCTCATCAAAACAGCTGCCTTGAACGATATTCGAATTGCCATCGCTATGAATCAGCATGTTCGTCGTCGCGAGACCATAGACAAGCTCGTCATACTCAACCCCGTAGATATGATGCTTCTTTACCTCGTCTTCTTCCGCCTGCGTATGACAATCGGCAAGTGCCTGCGTCATAGCACGAACAAGAAACGAACCGCTACCGCACGCCATATCAAGAACGACCGAGTTCTTGTTCACGTTGCAAATCTTCGCCATAAAATCGGTGATGTGGTCTGGCGTAAACGCCTGATTCTTATCGGACTTGCCAACGTATTTATTGAACGTAATGAAGAACAGGTTGAGCAGGTCTTGGCCTGCCGTGCTCTTATCATTGATAAACGGGAAAATCTTGTCCTTGATGAAATCAAGAATCGTGCAAAGGTTCTCGCTATCCATATCACGGACATCTTGATTCTTGAGAACGCGCTTATCAATCAGCGTCAGCTTCTCAGCCTTCTTCAACGACCCCTCAAGCAGGTCCTCCAAGATAGTACGAATACCGCCGATAATCTGAGCGGTCTTCATCTTTCGGTCATAGACAAGACCATTCTTAATTGCCAGAAGGCAAGTGCCGACAAACTGAGAGCGGAGCTTCTCGCCGATACCGTGACGGTGCAACAGCTCGTTAAGCTGATACGTATTGCGCATCACCTCTTCTTTGTTGTTGGTATGCTTTGCATCAAACATCGCCACGTATTCCGGCATCGTGCGGATGGCCTCTTCGCTCGCGAGCTTGCGGTCATTCTCGACCTCGGATTTCCACACCGTGATATGGTCGTTGGTCGTATTCGCAACCATCGCAATAATCTTGTTGCCGGTAAGACGCTTCTCGTACTCGACGTAAGCAGCTATCTGCTCCTCAACCGTCGGCCACTTGTCGGCATCGTTTTTTGTTTCAATAAGCAGCGAAACGCCATCCAACTCAAAACGGATGTCGAGGAACTGCCAAGAGCCGCTACCCTTCTTCTTGCGAATCGGCTCAAAATCAAGGTTCTTTTCCTTGAACGCTTTCGGATAGCTAAACTCGCCATTTTCGATATTGGCGGTGTGGTATTCACGACCAACCGCATCAATAATGTCAATTCGCTCCACTTAATTTTCCACCTCCTCAAGATGCTCCTGAATCCACTCGTGGATGATTGCTGCAATCGTTGTCTCGCGCTCCAATGCCATCAGTTTAAGCGCCTTCTTGTCTTCTACGGTGAGAGACAGAGAGAGGGTGGTGCGCTTTTCATCTGACGCGGCATCAGAGGAAACGATAGCCCCTTTATTTTTCCCGGCCCTGCGGTCGGCGGAGTTTTCTTTATTTGTATTTGCCAAAACCAGACCTCCTTTGTTTGTTCAATTAATTATTTACGTAATTATTCATTTAATTAATTATACAATGTTAAGGAACGTCTGTCTATATATGATATGCATCGCCGCAACATCTCGGGAAGATAATAGGGGCGTAGATCCAGGGTGATTTTGTGGTTCGGTGTTACAATATCAGCAGGGAAGGGCAAAAGGTTTCTGTGATTCTCGCTTGAGCGGGGGAACATCCTGGCTCCGAAATTCTCCCCGGAAAATTCCACAAAAAAACATGGACGTAAATCCAAGGTCATTTTAGACCCCCGTGCTACAATATAAATGGGAAAGGGAAGAGGACCGGATTCCTCCTTTTCTGGGACTTCCCTGGACCGTCATTTTTTCTCTTTTTTTTAAACAATAAAGTACCGCTGGTGCGGCGGGATCTCAGGCCCGGAAGGGAAACGCACCAAACCTCCTTTTTTAAACAAAAACAGGCATCTGGCCGATCTGGGGAACCGGGTCGGCCTTTTGCTATGGAAAAAAGTGGGTACTAAATCCATTGGGTAGGAGAGGAACAATGCTATTATAATTATAGAAACAGAGATGACAAAAGCGGTGTTTTCCTCCTAAACGTTTTTCATTTTTCACCGCTGCTGACTTCTCTGTTTCGGAACCTCCTTTTACAAGACAATATATTTGGGGATCCCGGTTCGCACGTTCGGACCGGTTTTTCTTTTGGGAATTTTCGAGTGGGACAGAAACGCGTGAATTGGGACAAGAATTCAAAAACATAAAAATTCTGGTATGAGATTTTACTTTTTCTCATGTCAGGATTTGCTTTACAAAACTCTGATACGAGAAAAACAAATTCTTTCTTCTGTTTCTTATTTTAGAAAACACAACATATTAAATAATACAAACAAAAACAAATAAAAGTAACTGTAAGCATTTGAAAAATTATATATCGTGATATAATGTAACCACAAGTATATATGATATAATAACTATATTAAGAGGAGCACCATATGCTTCAGTTCATTTGTGCTATCGGAACCGGAATTGTAATAGCAATTAATGTTTTCTGGTTAATTCAAAACGTCAGATCAGAGAGTGCCTCAAAACTGCAGATCGTTCTGTCGGCTCTCTGGATATTTCTTCTTGTAACCGTTTTCGTCGAAATTCTAATTTAATAAGGAGTTCTTATGCATCTATTTCTAATGATTATCCTGTTAATCGCATCGGTGTTATTGACAGTATCCGTCCTGCTCCAGGAAAGCAAAAGTGACGGGGTGTCCGGTGCCATCGCTGGAGGAGCAGAGCAGCTGTTCGGGAAAAAGAAAAGCTCGGGCTATGAAGATATGCTCAGTAAAGTTACTGTCGTGTCTTCTGTTATTTATCTGGCAGCCACCCTTGTGCTCGTAACCGTGTTCAATTAATCAGAAAGGCATTTTTCTATGAAATTATTCAAGACTATTTCCAAGGCATGGGGAGTTCCTGAGATCAGAAAGAAAATGATCTTCACTCTCCTCATGCTCCTCGTTTATCGCATCGGGTCCAATATCCCGGTCCCTGGAATTGACCGGACGTACCTCTCCCAGATGTTCTCTGGTGATACCGGGCTCCTTGACCTTTTCGATCTTTTTTCCGGAGGAGCATTCAGTAACTTCACCATTTTTGCACTGAGCATTACACCGTATGTCACAGCTTCGATTATCGTCCAGCTCCTTGCCATAGCCTTTCCTAAATTCGAGGCTATGCAGAAGGAGGGTAACGAAGGAAGGAAGAAACTGGCGGCTATAACCAGATATCTCACAGTCATCCTGGGACTTATACAGGCGACCGGACTTACGATCGGTCTTTTCAGGAAAGCCATCATAGATAAGAGTGCCTTTACCATGATCGTAATCATCGCCGTTCTGACAGCAGGTACCACGTTCCTTATGTGGCTCGGAGAAAAGATCAACGAGAAGGGTATCGGTAACGGGATCTCTCTTATCATCTTTGCCGGTATCGCCGCAAGGCTTCCTTCCACAGTAAGAGAAATAGCAACTCAGGTGTCCGAAGGATCCATGAGCATCGTCGGAGTGATCGTTCTGGTCATAGTATCGGTCCTCGTCACTATGCTTATAATCGCAATGCAGCAGGGCGTAAGGAAGATCCCTGTACAGTACGCAAAGAGAGTTGTCGGAAGAAAGATGTACGGCGGACAGTCCACCCATATTCCGATCAAGGTAAACCAGGCGGGCGTAATTCCTATCATCTTCTCTCTTTCAATAATTCAGTTCCCGCTGACCATTACATACTTCTTCCCGAATACCGGATTCAGTGATTTTGTGAACAAGTATCTGTCTCCATCCGGAAACCCGGGAGTATGGATCTATGCAGTCTTGAACGTAATGCTGACCTTCCTGTTCACATACTTCTATACGGTCATTGTATTTAACCCGTCTGAAGTAGCAGGGCAGATGAAGCAGAACGGCGGATTCATCCCGGGAATAAGGCCGGGAATGGCAACCGCAAAGTACCTGACAGATATAATCTCAAGGCTCTGCTTTGTCGATGGAGTGTTCCTGGCAGCAGTAGCAATAATTCCTACGATCGTCAGCGCCATTACTCCTCTCAATATGGCTTTCGGAGGAACGTCTCTTCTGATCCTCATTGGAGTTGCCCTGGATATGGTGCAGCAGCTTGAAAATCAGATGATCATGAGAAATTACAAGGGATTTCTGAAGTAAAGGAGAGGGAGAATGGAATATTTAAAGAATGTTAAAAGAGAGTTCTCAAAGGTCGTGTGGCCGGGAAAAGATGAACTCGGAACAGATACAGTAACGGTAATAATCATATGTGCCGCATTCGCAGTCCTCTTCTGGGCGGCGGATACAGGCGTGCTGGCGGGCCTCAGGTC
>ONHE01000005.1 GCA_900317545.1 uncultured Prevotella sp.
TCGGCAATCTTCTTGATGTCGCACTCGCGCAGGCGGTTGCGTGTGCCGTCTTTGACAAAGCCCTTGCTGGCATCGATGAAGAGCACGCTGTGGTCATTGGCGTCGCGCACCTTGCGTAGCACCATGATGATGGTGGGTATGCCCGTACCGAAGAAGATGTTGGCGGGCAGACCGATGATGGCATAGATCTTGTCGCTGTCGACGAGGTGATAGCGTATCTCTCCCTCTGCCCCGTCGTCTTTCGTACCGCGGAAGAGCACGCCGTGGGGCAGTACGATGGTCATGATGCCACGGGCATCGAGGTGGTAGAACTCATGGAGCAGAAAGGCGTAGTCGGCCTTGGACTGCGGGGCTACGCCGAAACTCTTGAAGCGTGGGTCTGTCTCGGCATCTGTGGGGTCCCAGTGCTGTGAGTAGGGAGGGTTGCTCACTACGGCATCCACGCAGAGCGGCTCTTCTTCTCCCGGTATGTCGTTTTTCGTCGGCCAGTCCTGGGCCAGCGAGTCAGCGCACCGCGTGTGGATGTTGTTGGGCTTGATGCCCCGCATGACGAGGTTCATGCGCGTGAGGTTGTAGGTGCTCTCCTTGAGCTCCTGGGCATAGTAGATGACGCTATTGGGGTCGGCGATATGCTTGCCCACCGACTTGCCGATGGTGATGAGCAGTGAGCCCGAACCACTCGTAGGGTCGTAGATGGAGATGGTCTTGCGGTCCTTGAGGTGCTCGGCGACGATTTCCGACATGAGCATCGCCACCTCGTGGGGCGTATAGAACTCACCGGCCTTCTTGCCGGCGTTGGCGGCAAAGTTGGAGATGAGATATTCATAGACGTAGCCCAGCACATCGTAGTCCTGCTTGCCATCGGTGGGAATGTCGCGGATGAGCTTGATAAGGTCTTTCAGGGCGCGCGTCTGTGCCGCGGGGCTCTCTCCGAGCTTTTGCAGTCCGGCGCGCAGGGTGTTGAAGATGCCCTTATAGACATTGGCATAGCCGGGCAGGACGAGTCGGTCGAAGCTGTCGAGGGCCACGCTCAGGTCGGACACGCTGAAGTCGCTGTCGGGCTTGAGCCATGTGCTGAAGAGATGCTTGTACTCGATGAAGTAGCCCACATTTTTCTGGCAGAAGTCCATCAGCAGCTTGCAGTCCGGGTTGTCGTAGTCCTCCGTGAGGTATTGCTGCTGATAGTCCTCCGTGACGCCATTCTTCACGAGATAGCTGACCTCGTTGTCGGAGAGAAACTTATAGAAAATGAGGCCGAGGATATAGTCCTTGTATTCACTGGCTTCTATCTTTGACCGCATCTTGTTGGCCGATGCCCATATCTTGTTGGCAAGTTGTTGCTTGTTCATTGCTGTATCTTTATATAGGTACAAATTTAGTGCTTTTTTATGGAATGACATAATAATTCCATCGAAACCTTTCCAAAGTATAGTATTACCTTTCGTTAGGAAGATTATTCAATGAGAAATGGTCCTCTGATAACACTTCTTTGGAATTAAGACTTTCTTGATGTTCATAGTCAAGAAGCCAAGAAACAGAACTGCCAATGCAGCAACCAGGAAGTTCATGCCATCTCTTGTTTGATTGAAATAGTCAATGTCCATGTTTCTTTCAACTGAGTTTCGTCCTTGAAGGCGTTGATTCTATATTCCACAAATCCTGCGGATTGAAGATGCCTGCCTGATGCTGCTTGACCAGACTAAGCATGGCGTGAGCCACAATCTCTGTTTTCATCGGCCTCAAAGAACTGAACAGCCCAATTCTATTGAAGGCTTGCCACTGATGCGAATGCACTCGGCACCGGACGGTTTCACGGCAGTAATCTCGAACTTCGGGTTGGCCATCATCTGCTTGAATACCTTTTTCTTCTTTCCGGTCTGGATGTAGAGCTTGCCGTTAAGCACCTCCGCCACTCCGAACGGACGCACATGAGGTTGGTCACCATCCACTGTGGCAATGTAGAACACACCGCATTCGTGGAGATAATCACGAACTTCCTGCACTGCACTTTTTGTCTGTGCGTTTACTACCATTGCTGTCATCAGCATGAAGAATAAACCGTGTCTTTCCGCTGCTCATTTTGACGATGTTCAGTCCAAGCTGCATCAGATTCGTCCGCCTGGCGGCGGAATGCAGATGATACCGACGGCAGCTTCAGGAGCCGTACCTACCTGCACGATGACTGGGGCAGGCGTGGTGAAGTAGCCCATGGTGTAGCCTATCATCTCAGTGACAGCTTTGTTGGCATCGTAAGACGATGCTCCGACGTTTCGGTGAGGTGATGGAGCGTGGGAGTAGGCTGTTCCGAAGTGGTTTTCATTGTGACTGGAGGATAGTGGTTGGACTCAGGTCTCAAAAAAGTGTGAGGAATCTTGAGCAATTCTGTTTTTGATACACAAAATTTTGGTTATCTCGGAAAAATCATTTAATTTTGCACATCTAACAGATTCTCTTTATATTGATTGATAATCAATGTAATTTAGCACTACGGAGTTACCAATAATTATTGAGATACCGTTATTTTATACCTGCCTTTTGGCGGTGGGTAACATCATCAACATGATCTTAAGAAGCGGACAAAGAGGAATATGCCGATTAGACACCATTCACGACAATTATTATCATAATGATATATCCAAAGAATTTTGAACATAAAATAGAATTTGACAAGATACGGGCAATGCTGGCGAGTTTCTGTCAAACTCCCCTCGGCAAGAGTGCTGTTACGCAGATGACTATGATTACCCGGGCCGACGAGATTAACGAGAAATTGGCACAGGTCAGACAGTTAACACAATTACAGGTGCAGTTCCCGGACTTTACTATCGGTTATTTTCATGATGCTCGACCATCCCTTAAACGTATTCGATTGGAAGGAACTTTCATGGAAACGGAGGAATTGTGGGAGCTCAAAAGGACGTTGGATACCACTATCGAACTGGTCAGGTGGTTTCGCTTGGACCAATCTGCATTGCCTCTACCGAATAAGGTGTCCGAAAAAAAGGAAATAAGTTTAACTGAAAATAAATCGACGCAAACTTCTTCCTTGCCAATTCTATCAACAATTAAGGAGCTTCCACTGTTTCCTGCACTTTACGCACTTACAGAAGGCGTTATTACATTTCCATCAATCATCCGGCAAGTGGAACAGATTCTTGATAAATTCGGAAACATTAAGGATTCTGCATCACCAGAACTGCAAAGAATCAGACGAGAGCTTGCTCATGTACGCAACTCCATATCCAGCATTCTGAACAACATCCTGTCTTCTGCTCAGTCGGAGGGGTATATAGACAAGGATGTAACACCCACTATGCGCGACGGCAGGCTTGTTATCCCCGTAGCCCCTGGCATGAAGCGTAAACTGCAAGGAATTATTCATGACGAGTCGGATTCCGGCAAGACCGTATATATTGAACCGACAGAGGTTGTAGAAGCCAACAACCGAATAAGAACACTTCAGAGTGATGAGCGTCATGAGATCATTACCATTCTAAAAGAGATCACCAAACATATACGGCCACATGTCATGGAGATTCTTTATGGCATTGATTTTCTGGGACAAGTCGACTTCATTCAGGCAAAGGTTAAAATGGCAAATACTTTCGCTGCGGTTGAGCCAAAAGTACTTAACATGCCGACCATTGACTGGATCCAGGCGCGGCACCCCTTGCTACAGATGAAACTGAAGAAAGAAAACGCTACCCTCCTCCACCCTTTTCATGATCAAGCCAACAGTTTGAAGGCCTCTATTTCACAAACTTCTGCAAACAATAACAACCCGAACAAGCAGGAAGGCAACATAGTTCCGTTGGATATCGTCCTCACTATTGACCAACGGATGCTAGTCATTTCTGGGCCCAATGCCGGTGGCAAATCCGTGTGCCTTAAAACTGTAGGATTGCTTCAATACATGTTGCAATGTGGATTGAGTATTCCATTGAACGAACATTCGAAATGTGGAGTATTCAAGAAAATCATGATCGATATCGGGGACGAACAGAGCATTGACGATGATCTTTCGACTTATTCCTCACATCTGATGAATATGAAGAACATGATCAGACAGTCTGACAACTTCAGCCTCATCCTCATTGATGAATTTGGCACCGGCACAGAGCCACAGATTGGAGGAGCCATAGCAGAAAGCGTTCTTGAACAATTTTGCAAACATCAGTCATGGGCAGTGATCACAACCCACTACAAAAATTTGAAAGACTTCGCGAATACTCATCCTAATGTTGCTAATGGTGCCATGCTGTATGACCGCGAGAAAATGCACCCACTGTTCCAACTCTCTATAGGCAATCCTGGCAGTTCGTTCGCCATTGACATTGCCCGAAAGATAGGACTACCTCAGGAGGTCATTGACCATGCTTCAAAGTTAGTGGGAGAAAATTACATTCAAAGTGACAAATTCCTGCAAGACATCGTCCGCGATAAGCGATATTGGGAGAGCAAGCGACAGATTGTCCATCTGCAAGAGAAAAGCCTTCAGGAAAAAATCGCCCATTACGAGGCAGAGATACAACGGCTTAAGGAAGATCGAGAAAAGATCATCCGCAAAGCTAAGAATGATGCGGAAGACCTGCTGAAACAGACTAACAGGCGAATTGAGAATACCATTCGGGAAATACGCGAGAGCCAGGCAGAAAAAGAAAACACGCGTAAGATTCGGGAAGATCTTGAACATTTTCATGAACAGATCCAGCAAGAAACATGGAATAAGGCAGAAGGGAAGAAAAATGAAGTGATGGCCGAACTGGATTTTCAAAAGAAAATCGAACAGATACAGCGGCGCAAAGAGCGTCACGAGAAAAGAAAACAGGAGAAAGAAAAACAAAAAAGTGTACTTGAAACTCAAAGAAAGGCGCAGACGGCAGCCAGACAAACCAATGATCTCCTCGCCGTTGGAGATAAGGTTTGCATAAAGGGCCTTACTTCTGTCGGTGTAATCGATTCCATAGAAGGCGACATGTGTACCGTGATCTTTGGAGATATGCGCACAAAACTACGCCTTTCACGGCTTGATCGGGTAGATCCAAAAAAATCCTCACCGACAGCAAATGGTGACGGCAGTCCACGAAAGTCAAAGACTGATGAACTGAAAGAGAATCTTCGGGCCAACATGGTATCACATATCACACAGACCACCATCGATCAGCGACGGCAAAGTTTCCATCAGGATATCGACGTGCGAGGCATGCGCGGTGATGAAGCTCTCAATGCAGTTCAGTATTTCATCGACGATGCCATTCTTATGGGAGTATCACGAGTCAGAATTCTGCATGGGAAAGGTAACGGCATCCTGCGCCAACTCATTCGACAATATCTGAGCACAATCCCGAATGTTACCCATTTTAAAGACGAGCATGTACAGTTTGGCGGAGCAGGCATCACGGTCGTTGATATGGACTGAAGCCTGCGCCATTCACTTCCCTATGCCCATAGGTCGCCAGCCCGTCCTCACCTCAAAGGCAGCAGAGTGTCAACGGCGTGACGCAGAGGTTGTCTGATATAATAAACGAATCAGATTGGCAACGAAATCTTTGCCATTTCTGACAAGGAAAAACGGGCAACTTTACTGATGAAAGGAGAGCACCAAACCAGAATGGAATCAGTTGAACTCTATGACAGCGTTGATCACGCCGTGCGTAGACAGCGAGACGAAAATATGTCCGTCGCAGTTGTAAACCTTGGGAGTAAGCAGCATGCCTTCCTTTACCGGTACTTTATATTCAACCCTCAGGCCGTTGATCTCAAAGTCGGCGGGAAGAAGCTCCATTGCCATTCGGACGTAGTTGGCATTGTTGAGATGCTTGTTATAGTCGATGTCGGCACGTAGCACACGGATGGGCGGCATAGCTGTTCCGGGCGTATTAGGTAGGATGATACGCCGGTCCCGGTAGTTCATTTCAAGCTTCTTGTCAAGGAAGATGGTGTCCAAGACATTGGCATCAATAGCGTGCAGCTTGCCTGTATCCAAGTTCACAAAGGCCCCCATGGCCCATGACTTGAAACACACCCTGCCTCGTGCATCATAAATAAAGGTGTTGCGAAATCCGAACATCGGCTTGATTCCGTAGACGGATGTCGTAACAGTGAGGTGTTCCTTGAAGAACGGAACGCGCACAACTTCCACTTGACGTGAGGCGAGCAGCTGTGTCATGTGATGACTGTTGAAGAAATCGAGGGCAACAGGTTCGCTGTCGAGCCATAGCTCTGAGCAATCCTGCATCATCTGGAGTGCAGAATAGAGTTTCAGACGCCCCTCTCTGTTGCAGGCACTTGTTGTTACTTGAAAATTCAGACTATACATAATCGTGTTCATCATGAGGGAGCGACAGTCATACTGAAACCAGACGCCATCAGGCAACCGGCAATCAGTATGAAAACACTTCACTCATTAAAGTTACTGTAATTGCACTGCAATAACATGTTTTGGACAAACTCCCTGTTTGGAAAGTCATCAGAATGTGTGAATAATTTGATGGTTAGAGTCACCTTTTCGTTCAGACAAATTCCGACCTTTCTCGATCCGGATCATGCCCGGATCAGAACCAGCCCATTGAATGGAAGAGGAAAGAGAGAGCGTAGCCGGCGATCGTTGACGTGATGACGTGGATCAAGCCTGGAGCCATGAATGAGTGATTGAGGAGGTATTTGCCAATGACTGTGGTCCCCGAACGGTCGAAGTTGACCGTAGCGATATCGGAAGGATAATTCGGAATGAAGAAATAACCATACACCGACGGCATGATGCCCAGCAATACCCAACCTTCAATGCCTAACGAATAGGCCAGCGGAAGCATAGAGACAACTACGGCTCCCTGCGAGTTGATCAATACGGAGACAGTAAAAAACGCAAAGGCCATGGCCCAGGGATACTGTGCGACAATCCCACTGAGCATGTTGTTCATCTCCTCCGTGTAGTTGTCAAAATAGGTATTGGACATCCACGCGATACCATAGATGGCGACAACCGCTACCATTCCGTTCTGCCAGACGGCACCACCCATGGCCTTCTTGGGTTTCGCCTTGCAGAAGATAATCATCAGTGCGGCTGCCACAATCATGACGATCTGGATCAGAATGTTCATGGAAAGATGCTTTGAGACAACCTCCGTCACGCCCGAAACGACCACACCGGCCTTGGCCAATTGCTTTGCTGTCTCAACTACGCCTCCGGCAAGCGTCACGCTGGCCGGACCTCCTTTGACGGCCTGCACCTCTTCCCAGGCTGGCAAAATGTTCATGCCTGCCATTTGGAAGACGGAAATAATGACAATTGCAAGCAGGGCCACCAAGAAAATATATACGGCATTCTTGCTCTCCTTGGAAATTTCCTTGTCGAGTGTCGTTGCCGAATTTCCGTAAATGTAATTGTACTGCACGGGATCCGAGATCTTTTTCTGGAAAGCAGGATCCTTATCCAAATCCAACCCACGATGCCAACTGTAAGCCACAGCGAACAGGATGCCTATCAGACAGGCAGGAATCGTGACCATAATAATCTGGATGTTGGTGATCGCAAATCCGTTTTCAGCAGAGATGGAGGCAAAAGCCACGACGGCAGCAGCGATCGGAGAACAGGTGATACCGATCTGAGAAGCGATGGAAGCTATGCCGCACGGACGCTCCGGACGGATGCCTTTCTTGAGTGAGATGTCGCATATGATCGGCATCAATGTATAGACCACGTGTCCGGTACCGACGAGGACTGTCAACAAGAAGGTTGTCAACGGTGCCAGCAAGGTGATACGGTCCGGATGTTTTCGCAGCAGCTTCTCCGCGATCTGGATCATCCAATCCATGCCCCCGGAAGCCTGCAGCATTCCTGCACACGTGACGGCAGCGATGATGATATAAATGACATCTGTCGGAGGAGTTCCGGGTTTGAGTTGGAAACAGAAGACCAGCACGGCCAAGCCGATGCCTGAGATGGCACCAAGAGCCAGCGAACCGTACCTTGCTCCGATCCAAAGAGCTAAGAGAACGACAAGTAGCTCTACAATCATTTGTAATGTCATAAGCGTTATTATTAGTTTTGCAGATAGTTAATCCAACTTTCTAAGTAGATGATATCTTTCATGCCGATACTGCAAAAATAGTGAATTCTTAACATCTCGCAAATAAATGGAACGCTTTTTTGCATTCCCGGATAAAAATAAATGTTGTTATCGCGCACACGAACCGAACACTCCCCTCTATCTGAATGAGTCTCATGCGCTTTTCTGAGCATTGCCACCGAAATCCTTTCCCTTCATTCCAGCGTTTATTCATCACCCACCACGGTCTGCTCCATACCACTTAACATAATATCCGCATGTACATTCCGAGCCTAAAATGAACCCCTTCAACACCAATCAAACGGAACCACTACAGATAGTATAGAAATAGAGTAGATGTGGGGATTTCTCGGCTTAGTAGGAAAGAGGTGGGGATTATGCATACAGCTTTTTCCTACTGAGCCCGACACACCACTAAAAAAATCGGATGTCTCACGACAACCGATTTTCAAAAACAAACTACTTAAAAACTAATCTACTAAAACAAATCAAAAAATATGTTGACGGTCTTAACCGTATATTTCTCATTTTTCAGTTGCAAATATATGAATATTTTACGTATGCACCAAATTTTTCTGCAACAAATTCATTTCAATTATAAGAAAATAAATAAAATTGGGGCAAACTATTTAAAGTTTGCCCCATTTTGCTATCTACGGTTTGCAAAATACATAGCTAAAGTTTACATCATTCCAGGCTGGCCTACCGGCATAGCAGGAGCCTTCTCCTCTGGTTTGTCAACGATCAGACACTCCGTTGTCAGGAACATGCCGGCGATGCTGGCGGCATTCTCCAAAGCTACGCGAGCAACCTTGGCCGGATCGATAACGCCAACCTTGCGGAGATCTTCATACTTGTCCGAGCGTGCGTTGTAACCGAAGTCGCCCTCGCCCTCGCGAACCTTGTTCACTACGACTGCACCTTCTCCACCACCGTTGTTTACAATCTGGCGAAGCGGCTCCTCAATGGCACGGCAAACGATATTGATACCTGTCTGCTCATCATCATTGTCGCCCTTCAGATCTGCCAAAGCTTTCTGGGCACGGATATAGGTCGTACCGCCACCGACAACGACGCCTTCTTCCATCGCGGCACGCGTTGCACGGAGTGCATCGTCCACACGATCCTTCTTCTCTTTCATCTCAACCTCTGAGTTTGCACCTACATAGAGCACGGCAACACCGCCTGACAGCTTGGCCAAACGCTCCTGCAGCTTCTCCTTGTCATACGAACTCTTGGTGTTGGCAATCTCATTCTTGATCTGTGCTACGCGCTCACGGATATTCTCCTTGGCACCAGCTCCGTCTACAATGGTCGTGTTGTCCTTGCTGACATTTACTTTCTTGGCCGTACCGAGCATTTCCAACGTAGCCTGTTCCAGCTTCAGACCCTTGTCCTCGCTGATCACTACGCCACCGGTGAGCACGGCGATGTCTTCGAGCATGGCCTTCCGCCGATCACCGAAACCAGGAGCCTTCACGGCGCAGATCTTCAAACCGCCACGCAGACGGTTTACAACCAATGTGGTCAGTGCTTCCGAATCGACATCCTCAGCGATCACCAACAATGGGCGTCCACTCTCGGCTGCCGGCTGCAGAATGGGCAGGAAGTCTTTCAGATTGGAGATTTTCTTGTCATAGATAAGGATATATGGATTTTCCATCACACACTCCATCTTGTCTGCATCGGTCACAAAGTAACCGCTCAGGTAGCCGCGATCAAACTGCATACCTTCTACAACGCCGATGCTCGTCTCACGGGTCTTGCTCTCTTCAATCGTGATTACGCCATCCTTGGAAACCTTGCGCATGGCATCTGCCAGCAGTTTTCCGATCTCGGGATCATTGTTGGCCGAAACGGTAGCCACCTGCTCAATCTTGTCATAGTTGTCACCGACAACCTCAGCAGACTCCTTGATATAGTCTACAACCTTGTTGACGGCTTTATCGATGCCGCGCTTGAGATCCATCGGATTGGCACCGGCTGTCACGTTCTTCAAGCCTTCGTTAACGATGGCCTGTGTGAGGATGGTTGCGGTTGTCGTACCGTCACCGGCGTCATCACCCGTCTTGCTGGCTACGCTCTTTACTAACTGGGCACCAGTATTCTCGAAACGATCCTCCAGATCAATCTCCTTGGCTACAGTCACACCGTCCTTGGTGATCTGAGGAGCACCGAATTTCTTTTCCAAAACCACGTTACGGCCCTTAGGACCGAGTGTTACTTTCACTGCATTGGCCAACTGATCCACACCTTTCTTCAAGAGATCGCGAGCCTCGGTATCGAATTTAATTTCTTTTGCCATGATATTCAAATATTATTTTTTTGTATTACACATTTGTTTGATCCTTTTGCTCTGACCGTAACGACTTTGCCGTGCGTATCCGGCCAGGAGGCTCCGGCTTAATCAGTCACTACAGCCAGAACGTCGCTCTGACGCATCATGAGATACTTCTCACCGCCGTTCTCAAGCTCTGTACCAGCATACTTGCCATAAAGAACAGTATCGCCTTCCTTCAAAACCATAGGATCGTCCTTGGTTCCGTTACCGACAGCAATCACCTTGCCACGCTGTGGCTTCTCTTTCGCGGTGTCCGGAATAATGATTCCACCTACTTTTTCTTCAGCTGGTGCAGGAAGTACCAGCACTCTGTCTGCTAATGGTTTAATTGTCATAATACTTAAATTTAATATTTTTGGTCTTTATTTGATATTCTGCCTGATCTTATACGAAAAGCGTGCCAAAGCTGTCGAATGACAAATTTGGCACGCCACGACTGACAAATGTGTCAGATCAAGATTCGATTGCACACAGATCGACAAACTGTCCGCGGCGTTTCCGCTCTTCGATCAGCCGGTCGAGCTTCTTCTTCCGATCTGGTGCGATCCACTTGCGGGCAAAAATATTCGGGATCGCAACACCGACGGCGATCATGATGGTGAGCAATGAACCGTTGATGGCATTATGCGTAGCCGAGGTCACCTCACCCACAATGCCCTGCATGTCAATAATACCGTAGAGGGCACGATAGATGAGCACACCGGGAATCATCGGGATCACGGCCGGTATGGTAATCAGTTGATGAGGCGTATGCAGCCAGTGGACTACCTTTATATTAATAATACTGATCAGGGCCGATCCACACAACGTGCCAACTATTGAACCGAGATCCAGACCGACATTCCCAGTACTCGGACCCAAGTTGATGAAGTTTCGGGAGCAAACGGCAATAATTCCGCCCACGGCAATCCAGGGCATCAGACGCTTGGGCACGTTGAATATGGTCGCAAAACCCATTGCCGAGATTCCGGCAGCCAGTGCATACTCCCCGAAAGTGTGGTGGGGCGTCATACTCAAGTCCTTCACAAAGTTGTCGATCCCCACGATTTTGATGGCAAGCGCAATGCCGAAACACATTGCAAGAATCATGATCAGCGTGTTCGTAGCCCTGACGATTCCCGTCTCAAGGTGATTGTCGAGCATGTCACTCACAAAGTTGATCAGTGGCACACCGGGCACGATGAACAGCGCACAGGCCATCATCGGATGCCAGGGAGTATCGGAATGAAAAAGCGGAAGTAGTTCCTGAGGGATATAGGCCTCCACTGCAGGTGTGGAAATATAGGCGGATGCCCAGGCCAATAGCGTAGACAGGAAGGCAGCCACGGCAAAGTTGAAGTAGACATTGCTGCCCAGCTTGTTGAGCGACATTCTGAAACGGTTGCCCAAAATGGCGGCGATAGACGCATAGAAGAAGGCAGGCCAGTCACAGCCGAACTGAATGCAGAACCCGCCGCAGGCAAATCCGGCACAGATGGCCACCATCCAGTCGCCATAGTTACGGGGGGCCTTGGCAATCTTCTCCAACTCTTCGCCGTACCGATCCAACGAATAATCATCCCTGATCGCACGCCAGGTCAACTGCGAGATGTCCTGCAAGGCGGCCATGTTGATGCCATGATGGTCACACCGCTGCATCTTCGAGAACGAGTGTTCCTCGTCACTCAGGTTCACCTGCAGCATGTAATAGTCGACGCTGATATGCAGATTCTCCTCAGGCAAGCCAAGGTATGCAGCTGCACGTTTCATGTTACGCACGATGCGGCTCGTGTCGGCCGAGCTTTCTACAAGGATCTGTCCCGTGCGCAACAGCAGATCCAATTTGCGGCGCAGTAATTTTTCAGCAGAAATGTTGTTGTTCGTTTCCATAACAATAGTCGGTATGTGCAGTGTCATACACTGATATCCTGAATCCCTAAAAATTTGTCGGCAAAGTTACTTCAAATAGCTTAAACCATCAAATTTTAATCCGACAAATATCACGGAAAAGAGTCTTTCTTGACCTGCCGCTACCAACATTCCTGCCCAAAGAAGCCTTTGAGGCTGCCTGAAAGCTGCAAATCGGCACCCGATTTCGGCCGCATGTGGTTAACAGCACATCCATCTCAAAAGCACAAACCGTGAGCCCGCTACGTCCCATCCGTCCGTATTGACCTTCCGTATCCGGGATGTCCGCAGCTAACCGCTACGAAAGCAAGCGTACTCCCCCACCCTCCGTGACCGATGGGGAACTGAAAACGAAGCCAGAAATCGTCCTTTTCAGACCGGGACACGGTTCCTTGCGGACGGGCCTTGAGGCATTTTGGGACGACGGCTCGAAACATGCACTGTTAGCCATTGATAATCAAGAGGTTGGCAGAGCTATCCTTTGGGCCCTCCAAAGGATACATATGGGCGCTCCAAAGCTATCATATGGAAA
>ONHE01000081.1 GCA_900317545.1 uncultured Prevotella sp.
GAAGGCAGACGGGAGGTTTATTTCACGCGGATCTCGTAATGGTACTGGCCGGAAACCGTTTTCGCCTTGGCCGTCAGCGACAGACGGATGAGCTGCGGCCCCCATACGTTGGAGAGGCGGGTGTCCTTCAGTGCTATCGTTTCTACCGATGCGTCGAAGGTATTGGCATCGTATGCCAGTTCGGCCCGCATGCCGTCGACCGAGATAGCGACCGTTCCCTTGCGGCTGATGTCCACGTCGCCGCGCGTGAGGAAGTTGATCTGGTTGGGCGCCTTGGCCTCCGTGAGGGTGAAAGCGTCGCTGACCAACAACCGGTCTTTCTTCAGCTGGTAGCTGCGTACCCATCGCCTGACACCGGCTTCGGCGGGATAAGCAGCGGCGATGTCGGTCGAGAAGGTCATCCGCCGGCCGTCTGCCTTGGTGCCGGAAGCCTTGTAACGCGTACCGAAATGCTCCGGTACGCCGTTGATCATGGGCAGGTTGTGGTAGTTGCTTTGCATGGTCCAGATCTTGTAACGCTCACTGCTGAAGGTCTGGCGCGTGTAAGTTCCTACTCCTGCATCAATCATGAGCGGCTTCCGGTCAAAGTATAACATGAACGTGCCGACGTCGTTATGATTGTGGCTTTCGTTGTTGAACCCGCCCTTGGCAGCTAAGAAGGCGCGGCCGGTGCGCATGTAGCAGAACTCCGTCTCGGGATACCAGGTGAACGAGGGGGCTCGGTAGCCGCCCCGATCAGCAGCCAGCAGCGGCATCACCCGCACCTTCTCTAACTCGCGGTAGAAGTCGAGCCAGTTGGTGGGGAGCTTCTCTGGCATCTCGCGATAGCGGTCGGCGGCCATCGACATCATGACCTCGCTGCCGACGGCCTTGCCGTATCGGTAGATCAGCGACGCGTTGTTGTCGCCCCGTGCGGACGCGTCAGCGAAGTTGACCACCCATCCGTCGCCGATATATGAACGGGCTATGTATTCGCCCATGGCCTTCACCATCGGATGGGAGAAGAGGGAGAACTGTCCGCCGGTGATCATCGAGAGGGCCGAGAGATAGTCGAAGAGCTTGCCCGGCGCGTGTCCCCAGTAGGAAGGTCCCTCCTCACAGGCTCCGTCACCTTTGACATAGTTGAGATACTGGTCCACGGAGGACATGGATTTATAGACGGCCCGGGCGAGCACGTCACGGTCGTTCTCGAGCAGCATGAAGCATAGCAGCGCGTTGGAGTTGCACCATGGGTTCCAGTTGTTGACCATCATTCCCGGCTTGCAGTTGGTTGCCATCCACCAGAAGTCGTCACGTTGCAGGTAGGGCGTGAGCTCGCGCTCCTGCAACTCGTGGCGCAGTCGGAGGGCAATGACGGGATCCACGCGGTCAAGCTGATCTTTCAGGAAGTAGTAGGTCCATGCCAAGAGCTGCGCTTTGCCTCCCTGATGGAGTTCGAGGATCTGCTCACGGTAGTCTGGGAGCGCGCGTTTCGACTTCTGATAAGCGGCCAGATGTGCCGACTCTGCCCAGCTCGTCATCTCGCAGAAGTAGACGATGCCGTTGACAATGTCATTGAGGAAGCGCCCCTTGCCTTCGGCCAGCTCGGCAATGACCATCGAACTGAAGGCGGCGGTGTTCTTGTTGTTGGGGTCCTGCATGATGTTCCGGCTGCCCGACTTCTCATATTCCATGTAGTCAGTGGCCTTGACCACGACCCAGTCATAGCCTATATAGCGCTCTGCGGCGCGGATGATGGGCTCGCGGCAGTCGCCCAGCAGGCGTTTCCACCCGTCGCGGTCGGCATAGGCCGGATAAGGTACCCATGCCTGGTTCATCACCAGCGACTGCTTCACTTGGCTCTCGTCGGCCAACCGTTTGAGCAGGTCGCGTTTCTCATAAGCCTGTGCCGGTCCGACCGCAAAGCACGCCAGGACGAGCATCAGCATCCATTTAGACACTCTACTTGCCATAGATTCACTAAGTTTCTTTATTATTTCAAGGTTACACCTTATATATATAACCGCCCTGCGCGGGCCCATTGCCCCCGCCAGTTGACAGCTCCGGCGTGTCCGATCCAGCCGCCGGACCGCTCCTGACGGCCGGGGAGCCGCACGGATATGCGCTTTGCGCCGCTTGTGGAGGGGCTCTCTGAAATCCGGGAAGCGGCTCCGTCACAGCCGGATGGGCCTGATCCCGGAACCCGACAGAACACCCCCGCAAGTTGATGGTCACAAAAATAGCATTTCTTGGTGATACATATAGTCTAAAAGCGTACATATTTTGTACGATCCAATACATTCTTGCGGAAAAACCGCAAAATTGCTTCGGATGTCCCGAAGGACATCTCCGCCGCATCCGCATTGCATAGCTGCGTAAAAAAGAATTAGCTTTCGGAGACGGTTATATAGATTCTCAGTGTTGGGAAACCGCAAAAAAATGCGTAAGTTTGCAGTCGTGAAGACCTTGAACCAGCCCAGGACGACCCCGCTGCCTACATTGGGACAGACCGCCGGAACGATCATGATCGACCGCAGATCCATCTGTCTGCCTTTAGCAGAATTTGCCTTCGACACCGCCGGAGCCACCCTCTGTCGACACTTCATCAACCTTATGGACCGCTCGCCTGACCGCTTCCGCCGGTTAGCATTCCGCAAACGTTGATGACGGAAAACTGCCGGGAAAAGGCCAGAGGCCGGAAAACGGAAACTCATCGTCGACAAGAGAAAAATGCAGTCGAATGAAAAAAAAAAGCGAGAAACAGCAGTACTGTTTTCCGATTTTCACGTATAGACAGAATAGACAGTTTATCTATCTTTTACATCAATGAAAAAAACACTACTTTTTTGGCTACTATTTCTGACCCTCCCTACATGGGCGATCAAGATTACGCATGGTCCTTACCTCTGCGATCTTGACTCGACTTCAGCCACCATCATGTGGGTAACGGACAAACCCGGCATGTCCTGGGTGGAGATCGCTCCGGAAGACGGACGCCACTTCTACGGAAAGGAACGCGCGAAATACTTTCAGGTGCTGCACGGACGCAAGATGGTCAAGGACAGTGTGCATCAAGTGCGGGTGGAAGGACTTGCGCCCGACACACGCTATCGCTATCGCATCTTCACGCAGGAGCTGACCGGATGGACCTGGAGCGATTACACCACGTTCGGGCAAGTGGCCGCTTCGTCGGTCTACAAGCAGGAGCCTTACTCGTTCAAAACCTACCCCACCGAGCGACACGAAGTGTCATTCCTGATCGTCAACGACATCCACGAGCGCAGCTCTTTCCTGAAGAAGCTGCTCAAGGACATCGACTTCGGCAAGATAGACTTCGTCATGCTCAACGGCGACATGTCCAACATGATCGAGGATCCGCAGCATATCTTCAAGGCATACATAGACACCTGCGTCTGTCTCTTCGCCACTTCGGTGCCGATGATGATGGCCCGCGGCAACCATGAGACACGCGGCAAGTATGCCGATTATCTCTACCGCTACTTCCCGACGGCCTCCGGCACCTACTATCAGCTGAAACATATCGCCGGCATAGACTTCCTGATCCTCGACTCGGGGGAAGACAAGCCCGACTCGGACATCGAGTACGGGGGCCTTGGAGCCTACGATGACTACCGCCGCCAGGAGGCCCGCTGGCTCAGGTCACTGCGCACCTCGGGCCAGGTGGGCAGGCACCCGCTCATCGTATTCTGCCACATTCCGCCCACAACAGGCACCTGGCACGGCCCTTATCACCTGCAGGAAACACTGCTTCCAGAGGTGAACGAGATGAACCCCACTGTGATGTTCTCTGGCCATACGCACAGCCACAAGTTAGTGAAACCCGACAATCTGATCCGCTTTCCGAATCTGATCAACAGCAATTCAGCCTATATGCTTTGCCGGACGAAGGGCAACCGGCTCGAGGTAGAGTGCGCCGAGCCCGACGGGAAGAACATGAAACACTTCTCATTTCCCCTACGTTGAACCCACTCGTGACACCTGCGGCAGAGTCTGTTTCGACTGCACAGAGCAAGGAAGAAAGCTGACAAGCCGCCTTCTCTTCGTGTGACAAAGACATTAAGAATACAACTAATGTTTGGCATTTTGGCTTCTTTCAACTACTTTTGCAAAGAATCCGGTTAAAAAAAGCGATGAATATTCAAGACTCCATATATGTATCAGCCTTAAAGGGAGGATCTCATGACGCTTTCGCTGCACTATATGGAAAGTATGCAGACCGGATTTTCAGTTTCGCCATCAAGCAAACGAAAAACCGGACAGCCGCACAAGACATCGTGCAGGAAACCTTCATGCTGCTATGGAAGAACAGAGCGTCGATCGATCCGACAAAGAATCTCCAGTCGCTTCTGTTCACCATCGCCCGCAACGCCATCATTGACACATTCAGGAAGCAGGTCTCAGAGGTCAGCTTCGAGAAGTATCTCGAATACTGTGAGCAACTGGCCGCCGGCTCCCCAACCGAGGAACAGCTCTACTATGACGAGTTCCTGGACCGGCTCCAGCAATCTAAACGGCAGCTGTCACGCCGCGAGTGCGAGGTCTTCGAGATGAGTCGGGAGAAGCACATGACGGTCAAAGACATCGCCGGCATGCTCCACTTGTCCCAGCAGACCGTCAAGAACTATCTCACATCAAGCCTGAAAGTGTTCCGCAAGACCCTGCTTGAGAAACACATCTGACTGTTTTCCGCCAATCTGCCGACAGCCGTTTCCCGTCCGTCAGCATGTATCCCATATCTGCCCCCGTGGTTCCTCTTCGATTCGATATGCCAGCTCCCCGCTCTACAAAGCTATCCTTCGGACGCTCGACAGATATCATTCGGGCAGCCAAAGGATACACATGGAGTACCCAAAGGACAGCTTCATACAGATCACTTTATAGATCCGCCAAAAGGATATTTATGGGACGGAGAGAAGATGTGATTGTTAAAATGTGTTTACAAGATAGTACTACTGACAAAAAAACGAGTATCACCCTACAGAATATAACACCATGTCTGACAGAATCAACGAACTCTACCGCAAGTACATTGAAGGAACGCTCGCCAAGGAGGAACTCGCCGAGTTTCTCGAAGCCATGGGGGCGACCACCGACGAAGCGCTTTGGAACCTTATGAACGAGGGCGACAAAGGACTTGGCGACATTTCCATGTCTGAAGAGGAGAAAGATCATCTGCTCGATCTTCTGACAGATCGCATTCACCGACACAGGCAACTGACCATTTTCAAGTATGCTGCAGCAGTGGTGCTGCTTGTCGTCTCACTCTCGGGTTCCTACTGGTTCTTCAAGGACAAGCCTACCGAACGACAGATGGCCGAGATCCGCGTGACTCCCGGCAACAAGACCAGCGTAGTGCTGGCCGACGGTACAAAGGTGACACTCAACAGCGGCACGGTGTTCCAATATGATGTCCAGCCGGGCGGACTTCGACAGGCGAAGTTGCTGCAGGGCGAGGCCTACTTTGACGTAGCAAAAGATCCCGACTGCCCCTTCCGGGTTTCGGTGAACGATATGAACATCGAAGTGCTCGGCACGAAGTTCAACGTCAAGTCCGTCGGCAAAGATGTGGAGACTTCGCTCTTTACGGGTTCGATACAGTTGAGTGTCGATCACTCCGAGTTCAGCTATCGGATGAAGCCCGGCGAGAAGTCAATCTATCAGCCTTCCAAAAACACGCTGCTGCTCGGCGCTGTTGACGAGACGCTCGATGCGGGTTGGAAAGACGGCTACCTTGCGTTCAAGTCGGCCCCGCTGCAGGAAGTGATCCATCAGATCGAAAACTGGTATGGAGTGAGAATCCGGCTGCAGAACAAAACTTTGCGCAGCGATCTTCTTACCGGATCGTTCCATCAGGAGACGCTTGAAAGCGTACTGAAATCATTGAGCCTGCAATATGGCTTCCGCTATGAAAAGCAAAAAGACGAGATCATCATCAAGTCCAGATAAGGCTGCAAGCCATGTCTGACGAATACAGAGACGTATTGTAATCTACTCGTTAGAACTAACATTAAGTAAAACATCTATGATCATTTTGGGTAAAAACAAGAGGAAAAGTCCCTTTGTCACCTGTTGTTTGCTGATGCTGCTGTCGATGTTGCCGTTGAAAATGATCGCCCAAGATGCGGCGGTCACACTGAACATCAACAACCAGAGTGTGCAGACATTCATCAAGGAGGTGGAGCGGCAGACCCGGTATACGTTTGTTTACCGGAACAGTGTGTTGGATCCACAGACCAAGGTATCCGTTGTATGCAGGAATCGTCCATTGGGCGCTGTGCTGAACAAAGTATTGTCTCCCCTTAACGTGGACTACTCCATCAACAACAACACCATTGTGCTGACGCGAAAGAAATCTGCCATCAATGCGGCTGCACAATTTTCGTCGGACCAGCCGTCGCAGGCAGGTGCGAGGCGGACAGTGAAAGGCGTGGTGACCGACGATACGGGAGAGCCTGTCGTCGGCGCTTCTGTCAAGCAGAAAGGACTGTCCATGGGTGTCGTGACCAACATCGACGGCGAATTCTCTCTTGACATACCCGATCATGCGACACTCCTCATCAGCTACATCGGATTCGCGCCTCAAGAACTGAAGGCGCGTCCGGGCCAGACGCTGAAGGTCATCATGAAGGAAGAAGTGGCGCAGAAACTCAACGAGGTGGTTGTCGTCGGATATGGCAAGCAGAAGAAAGCCAGCGTGACAGCTGCCATCTCGTCGATCTCCACGAAAGAACTCGTGCAGACACCACAGGCCAACGTGAGTAACATGCTGGTAGGCAAGATGCCCGGCCTCATCGCCACACAGCGCAGCGGTGCACCGGGTGAGGACGCTTCAAACCTGCTCGTGCGCGGCGTGAGCACGTTCTCGAGCAACACGGCACCACTGGTCATGATCGACGGTGTGGAACGCCCCAACTTCGACGGTATAGATCCCAACGAGATAGAGACTGTCAGCATTCTGAAAGACGCATCCGCCACGGCCATCTATGGCGTGCGCGGCGCCAACGGCGTGGTGCTCATCACCACCCGCAAGGGAAAGACGGGAAAGCCCAATCTCAGCTATTCGGGCAACATAGCCATCCAAAGACCGACGGCCCTGCCTCACTATCTCAACAGTGCCGACTATGCCACCTTATATAATGAAGCTATGCTCAACGACTCTTATGTATCCGGTGCGGTCTACACACCACGCTTCACGGAAAAGGACATTGAACTCTATCGTAACGGTGCAGACCCCATCCTGCACCCCAACATGAACTGGGTAGACGACTTCCTGCGTAACACCTCTCTGCGAACCCAGCACAACATCAACCTCTCTGGAGGCACTGACCGGGTGAAATATTTCATCTCAGCCGGCTACTTCGAACAGGAGGGTATCTACAAACATACCAAGATCGACAAGGACCATGATGTCAATGCGCACAGCACAAGATACAACTTCAGGTCAAATCTCGACTTCCAGATCACCAAGGACTTCACGGCCACACTCCAGTTAGCGGCCCAGATCGAGGACGTGAACACGCCCGGCTTGGGCAACTCCGGCATTTGGGCCGCCGTGTCGTTTGCCAACCCCCTCAGCTCCCCGGGACTTGTGGACGGCAAGATCGTGCACATCCAAGACGGCTTGGGAGCCGCCAACCCATGGCAGCAGCTACTCAGCAACGGCTATCGCCATGACAGTCAGAACAACCTGAACACCACCTTCCGCCTCGACTACGATCTTTCGCGGGTGTTGCTCAAAGGCCTTGCCGTACACGCCAGCATCTCCTATGACAGCTACTATTACAGCCGGAAGAACTTCTTCAAGGGTTATCCTTATTACTATGCACGCCGCGACTCAGAGGATCCGGACTATATCTACTTCATTCCACAGCAGGAAGAGACCGTCTGGGACACCAGTACCGGCTACGGCAAGAACCGCAAGGTGTACATGGAAGCCGCAATCCACTATGACCGCACATTCGGCAAGCAGCACGTGACCGGACTGCTACTCTACAACCAAAGCAAGTATTACTCGCCTTCGCTGCAATTCCTCGTGCCCAACGCCTACCAAGGCTTGGTGGGACGAGTCACCTACGACTATGCCTCGCGCTATCTGGCCGAGTTCAACATGGGCTACAACGGCACGGAGAACTTCGCCAAAGGCAGACGTTTTGGATTCTTCCCAGCATTCTCCGTGGGATGGGTCATCAGCGAAGAACCTTTCTTTCCGCAGAATGACTATGTCGTCTTCATGAAACTGAGAGCCACTTACGGTGAGGTGGGTAATGACAAGATCGGCGGCGACCGCTTTCTCTACCTGCCCTCCTCCTATGGTCTGGCAGATAATAACGCGCTCAACCGCTACAACTTCGGCGATGCCTCGTCACCATACAGCTCCCTGAAGATCATCGAGAACAAGATTGGAAACCCCGACTTGACATGGGAAAAGGCCAAGAAATACAACCTCGGATTCGAGATGAACATGTTCAAGAACCATCTCACACTGGCCTTTGACATCTTCAAGGAGAAACGCAACAACATCCTGGCCAACCGCTCTACGCAGCCCATGATCATCGGAGCCAAACTCCCTGCCTACAACCTGGGGGAAATGGAAAATAAAGGTTGGGAGATCGACCTGAACTACCGCAACCGCATCGGCAGCTTCAACTATTGGGGACGCTTCAACTATTCGTTCGCAAGAAACAAGGTTCTATTCAAGGATGAGATCAACAAGAAATACGCCTATCAGTTTGAGACCGGCCGTCGCAACGGTCAGTTCTTCGGTCTCTTGACTGACGGATACTACAATTCTTGGGAAGAAGTGAACGCATTGGACCGCCCGACGAGCTCGTGGAGCAGCAACAAACTACAGCCAGGTGACGTGAAGTACATCGATGTCAACAAGGACGGCATCATCGACGACTATGACATGGTACCGATAGGCTATTCCAACATCCCTGAGATCATCTACGGATTTTCCTTCGGCGGCAGTTGGAAGAATATCGACTTCTCGGCTTTATTTCAAGGCGCCGACAATGTCTCTATAAAGTATTTCGGCCGTTCGCTCTGGCCGTTCACCAAAGGTGTGGAAAGTGCCAAGGAACTCATCAAGGAACGCTGGACAGCCGAGCGCTATGCAGCTGGTGAACCCATCAACTTCCCACGTCTCTCGTTGAACCCCAACCGTGAGACTGACCACAACTATCGCGAGTCAGATCTCTGGATCAGAGACGCCAGCTACCTGCGCCTGAAGAATGTGGAATTGGGCTATACATTCCGCCAGAACTTCATCAAAAGCATAGGGATCCAGAGCGTGAGACTCTATGTCAGCGGCTCCAACCTCATCACTTGGACGGATGTCATCGACCTCGATCCCGAAGCTCCATCAAGAAACGGTAACGCTGAGATCAACACCTATCCATTGCAGAAGGTCTACAACATCGGTTTAAATATCAATTTCTAAGCAGCTATGAAACAGATTATATATACAGTGGCCATCCTCCTGGCCGGGACGCTCGCTTCATGCAGCGATTTCCTGGAGACGCCTCCCAGCGTTGAACTGGACGAGAATGGCGTCTTCGCCGACCGCACATTGACAGAGCAATATCTGACAGGTGTCTACGCCGAAGGAATGCCTTTAGGATTTTCCATGAGCAGTTCAAATACCGACCGGGGCTTGTCTGACGGTGCCTTATGGGGAGCCTGCGACGAGGCAGAAGACGGTGTGTCATACGCAAAGTCGAACTCCTCCTGGAACGTCGACAATCACAATAACAACAGTATCGACTGGGACGAAGACCCACGGCATAACCTCAGATGGGAGACTCTGCGTAAATGCAACACCATCCTTGAACGCATCGACGAAGTGCCTTATGACCAAGGCGATCCCGACTTCAACCGACGCACCAAGGGCGAGGCCTACTTCATGCGCGCATTAGTGTTTTGGGAGGGTGTTTATCGCTACGGCGGACTGCCCATTCTGCATCACCGGCTGGCACCATCCGACTTTGCCATGCTACCCCGAAACTCTTTCTCAGACTGCGTTGACTCCATTCTCATTGATTGTGACCGGGCAGCCGCCCTGCTTCCTGACTATTATACCGACGTGACTAAGAAAGGTCGGGCCACGCGAATAGCCGCATTAGCCCTGAAGTCAAGAGTGCTACTTTATGCAGCCAGTCCGCTTTTCAACACCAATGAGCCATATATTTCATTCAAAGATCCAGCCAACAACAAATTGATCGGCTATGGCGACTACAACCAAGAACGCTGGAAGAAAGCCGCTGATGCCGCCAAGACTGCCCTCGACGCAGTAGCTGCATCGGGCTTCTATGGTCTCTACACCGATGGTACACCAGAGACAAACTATGAATATGTATGGTCTACGCCTGACAATAAGGAGGTGATTCTCGCCAACAAAAAGTATCGCAACTTCAAAGTAAGTGCCCGTCCGCTCGCCACAATGCTTCCCACTTGGGCAAACAACAAGGCATGGGATGCCAGCGGAACGTTCCC
>ONHE01000097.1 GCA_900317545.1 uncultured Prevotella sp.
TCGATCTTGAAACGGCCGTCGCGCACCTCCGGATAGACCTTGCGGACGGTGAGACTGTACTTCTTTCCGTTCTGCTCAAACGTCGCGCTGAGACCGGAATGGACACGGTCGATGTAGTGTTCGTCGACCTGCGCCTGGACCTTATAGTCGCTCAGGTCGTTGATGACACCGATTTTCTGTCCGGGCGCGATGTTCTGTCCGAGTTCGACATCCAACAGCCCGACCTCGCCGTCGATTGCTGAGCGCACCTCGAGGCGGGCTTTCCGCTCGCGTACAAGCATCACATTGCGCTGCATGGACTGCAGGTTGTCGGCCATCTGATCCATCTGCGCGCGCCGCAGTTGGGCATCTTTCTTCAGCCGCTGCTGTATGAGGACGTTCTTCTTCACAGCCAGCTCATAGTCTTCCTTGGCCTTCAGATACTCCTCCCGGCTGTTGAGCTGCTCGCGCTGCAGCGATTCCTGATGGCCGAAGCTGCGCTTCTTGGCCTGGACATCCATCTCCAGCTGGGCCGCCTCGTTGCGGTTGTTGAGCTGATCCTGCTCCATGGAGATCTGCGTATTGCGCAGCATGTTCTGCTTCTCGGCCAGTTCGCTTTCGGCATTGAGTATCTCTAAGTCGAGATTACTGTTGCTCAGGCGGATCAGGACGTCCCCTTTGTGCACGTGAGCGCCTTCTTCCACGACCTTCTGCATGACCACTCCACCCTCCTCCGGGCTGATCTGGACCACGGAGATGGGCACTACGCTGCCGTCAACCGACACATAATCGTCAAACTGGGCACGACTGACGTCGCCGATGCTCAATCCTCTGCGCTCCACTTTCAGCGTCGACGAGAAATTGGAAAGAGCCAGCCACAGCAGGGCCGCGATGATGACGGCGGCGCCTGCGATCCACAACCAATACTTCCGGGGTATCCAATACTTTTTCTGTTTTATTTCAATGTCCATAGCGGTTCACCTTTATAATAGTTCACAAGTTTCTGTTTCAACACGAGCAACATCTGCATCTGGAGCAGCCGGATGCGGCTCTCGAGGAGCGTGCGGGCAGCAGCGTGGAGGTCGAAGGTCGAGAGCATGCCCTCCTCATACTTGCGGCGGCTGAGGTGCCAGGCCAGCGAGTCGGCCTCGGTCTTGCGCTCCATCTGCACCAGCTCGCGCGCATAGCCGTCACGGTCCATCACCGCCTGCGCAATATCGTCATGCAACCGGCGGCGCGTCTCTTCCACACGGACCTGCGCCAGCTCATAGTCGGCCTTCGCACGGCGTGCCTTCCGATAGGCCGAAGGCGTGAAGACGGGGATCGAAAGGGCAAGGTAGACGTATTCGCCCCTGTTGTTCTTGAACTGGGAAGCAAATGACGGCACCTCGCCCCGCATAGAGAGATTTTTATAGAAATTGGTTGCCACGCCGGCTCCGACGGAGAGTCGCGGCAGCAGACCGCCCCGCTGGATATGCCAGTTGATCCGGGCGTTGGCTTCATTGTATTCGCCCGCCTTGACCGCAGGCGACAGTTGGCAGAACGACTGATAGATACTGCCGGCCACATCGACCGCTTCCGTCGCCTCCACTGCGTCAAATGCAGCCGCGTCGAGACACAGCGAGTCGGCCGAGGGATAGTTCATGGCCGACTTGAGAGCCAGCAACGCCTGCCGCGCCTGATTCTGTTGGTGGAGCAGGTTGTAGTCATCCTCGGCCACCTGGCTCTCCAATTGGGCCACGTCGGGACGGCTCTTCTCGCCCAGTTCGAACAGTCGCTGCGTCTTATGGAGCAGTGCCCGCGAGTCGGCCAGCTTCTGCTCGGCCAGCGAGATACCTCGTTGGGCGTAGACAGCATCGACATACTTGCCCATCACCTCGATGGCCTTCTCGTCCTGCACCTTCTGCATGGCGTTGGCGGAGTTGGCCTTTGCGAGCCGCGCCTGGCGGAACGCGTTGATCGTCTGGCCCCCGTCGAAAAGCGGCAGCGATGCGTAGAGCTGATAATAGTTATTGAACGTCGTCACGTTGTTGTACGTGTTCGTCTCCGGATCGATGTTTCGGCCCCAGTTGTACTGGGCACTCACCTGCGCCTCCACGGTGGGGAGGAAGTTCAGGACGGCCGTCCGGTAGTCGCTGTTGGCCTGCCGCGCCTCGATCCGCTGACGCCGGACGTCGGCCGAGTGGACCACGGCATACTGCATGCACTGCTCCATCGTCCATCGCGTCTGGGCGGAAAGGGAAGCCCCGGCCATGCAAATCAGAATGAGATTGATTGTTCGTTTCATATACTCAGGATGCTTGCCAAACTCGTGCCAAAATCATAACTCGCACGCATTCAATACCTTACAACAAAATGCCCCTCGCATGAGTGTCCAAAAAGTGGACACCCCCGCCTAAATATTGGACACTCGAGGCAGAGGCTGAAACATTTCGTCTCTCCCTCATTTTCAGCAAAAACAAGGGGCAGGGTTAGGTCATTCAATTGAAAATCATTATTTTTGCAGACAAAGAAAAAAACATGACCAAACAAGGAACCCTGCTCGTCGTCGACGATAACCGTAACATCCTGACTACCGTCAAGATGCTCATGGAACCGCATTTTGCCAAGATCGTCACCATTGCCAATCCGAACAACATCCCCGCCCGGCTGCGGGAGGACAAGCCCGACGTCGTGCTGCTCGACATGAACTTCCAAAGCGGCACCAACAATGGCAACGAGGGACTCTACTGGCTGCGTGAGATCCGGCAGCAACAGCCACAGACACAGGTGGTCTTGTTCACCGCCTACGCCGACATCGAGCTTGCCGTGACGGGCATCAAGGATGGGGCCGCCGACTTCATCGTCAAGCCCTTCGACAACCAAAAGATGACGGAGACGCTGCTCAACGCCTCTCACAAAGTGACGAAACGCACCCCGGCAAAAGACCAGGGCAACATGGTCTGGGGCGAAAGTGCGGTGATGGACGATCTGAAAGTGATGGTCGAGAAGGTGGCCGGCACGGATGCGAACATCCTGATCACAGGCGAAAACGGCACCGGAAAGGAAGTGCTGGCCAACGAGATCCATCGCCTCTCCAACCGACGGCAGGCAAGGATGATGCCCATAGACATGGGGGCGATCACGGAGACGCTGTTCGAGAGCGAGCTGTTCGGCCACATGAAAGGGGCTTTCACGGACGCGAAGGCCGACAAGCCGGGCAAGTTCGAGCTTGCCGAGGGCGGCACGCTCTTCCTCGACGAGATCGGAAACCTCTCCTACAACCTGCAGGCGAAACTGCTGACAGCCCTCCAACGGCGCACCATTGTGCGCGTGGGCGGATCCCGCCCCATTCCGATCGACGTCCGACTGATCTGCGCCACCAACCGCGACCTGCAGCAGATGGTCCGCGAGGGGACATTCCGCGAGGACCTGCTCTATCGCATCAACACCATCCACCTGCATCTCCCCGCCCTCCGCGAGCGGCCCGGCGACGCCATACGCTTAGCCCGCATCTTCCTCGACCGATACGCCGGCATCTACAACAAGACGGACATGCACTTCTCAACGGACGCCGAACAGAAGATCGGCGCAATGCCTTGGTACGGCAACATCCGCGAGCTGCAGCACGCCGTGGAGAAAGCCGTCATCCTCAGCGACGGCCTCACGATCCGACCCGATGACATTGACGGCGACATGCAGGTCCGCCCCAAACCGCTCGAAGCCGTGCAGACGCTCGACGAGATGGAGCAGCAGCTCATCGCGAAGACCATCCGCGACTGCGACGGAAACCTCTCACAGGTGGCGTCGACCTTAGGGATCTCGCGCCAGACACTATACAACAAGATCAAACGCTACGGACTCTGACACCCGCAGACCTCACCGCTCACAACGCCTGCCCATGACCATCGCGCTCGCACTCATCAGCATCCTGCTCCTGATCCTCTACATCAGTCTCTGGCGGAGATACCACCGCAACATCCGGAAAGTGGCCTTCCTCTTCGACGCACTCGACAGCGGCGACTACTCCTTCCGCTTTCCGGAAGACAAAGGACTGCAGGATGACCGCCTCCTCAACGCCGCCCTCAACCGCGTGAAGGAGATCCTGCAGCACGCAAGGGACGAGCAGAAGGAGCGCGAAAAATACTACGAGCTGATCCTGAACTCGGTCGACACGGGCATACTCGTCGTCGACGAGGAGCGCGGCATCGTGCTCCAGCACAACTCTTCGGCGCTGAAGCTGCTCGGGCGGGAGGCAGTCAGCCACGTCAGCCAGATCAAGGAGCAGCTCAAGGAGTTCTCGATCCGAGAGTCGCATGCCGTCCTCAAGGACCGCCGGGTACGCATCCTCGGCTTCAGCAACATCAAGGGCGAGCTCGCCAATCAGGAAATCGACAGCTGGGTGAAGCTCATCCGCGTGCTCACCCATGAGATCATGAACAGCGTGACGCCGATCATCTCGCTCAGCGACACCCTCCTCAACCATGCCGAAGGTGAACAGCACGAAGGCCTGCAGGTCATCAGCCACACCGGAAAGGAGCTGATCGCCTTCGTCGAAAACTACCGCAAGTTCACCGCCGTGCCCGTTCCCCAGCCGGCACTCTTCTATGTCCGGCCGTTCATAGAGCGCATGGAGCAGCTCGTCAGGCAGACCATGCCCGCCGCGGCCACGACGTCCGTGCGCGTCGAACCGGCCGACCTGCTGGTCTATGCGGACGAAGCGCTCATCGCGCGCGTGGTCACCAACCTGCTGAAAAACGCGTGCCAGGCCATCCCCGACGATGGTCATGTCGACATACATGCCTATGCCAACGAGCAGGAACAGGTGATCATCGACGTGACCAACGACGGTCCGCCGATCCCGGAGGATGTCGCCGCGCATATCTTCGTGCCCTTCTTCACCACCAAGAAGGACGGAAGCGGCATCGGACTCTCCATTTCGCGACAGATCATGCGCCTATCCGGAGGCTCCATCAATCTCGTCTCCACGCCCGGGACCGCACCGACCACCTTCCAACTCACGTTCAACTGACCCGCCGCAGCCGCATGAAAGTCAAGATGATCCTGCCGTCTCTGGCAGAAGCAGACAGCCCCTTTTTCCGCCCGATCAAGTATGCACTCTTCCCGCCCTTGGGACTTGCCACGCTGGCAGCCTACTGCTCCCCCGACGACGAGGTGCAGATCGTGGACCAGCACGTGGAACGACTGCAGCTCGATGACCGTCCCGACCTGATCTGTCTGCAGGTTTACATCACCAATGCCTATCGCGCTTACGCCATCGCCGACCACTACCGCCGGCAGGGCATCCACGTGCTCATGGGCGGGCTCCACGTCACCGCACTGCCCGAGGAGGCGCTCCGCCATGCCGACACCGTCATCATCGGACCCGGCGAGGAAGCCTTCCCGCGATTTCTGACCGACTTCCGAGCCCGATGCCCGCAACGCATATACACCGCAAAGGAGCGCCAGATCGCTGACATACCACCCGTCAGGCGCGACCTCATCAAGCGGAGCCGCTACTTCGTGCCCAATTCGCTTGTCGTGAGCCGCGGCTGTCCCCACCACTGCGACTTCTGCTACAAGGACGCCTTCTATCAAGGTGGAAAGAGCTATTATACCTCCCGCGTCGACAACGTATTGAAGGAGATCGACGACATGCCCGGGCGGCACCTCTATTTCTTGGACGATCACCTGCTGGGCAATCCGTCCTTTGCCCGCGGACTGTTTGAGGGCATGCGCGGCATGAACCGTGTCTTCCAGGGAGCAGCCACCGTCAAGTCGATCCTGGAGGACGACTTGATCGAGCGCGCACGCGATGCGGGCCTGCGAAGCATCTTCGTCGGATTTGAGACATTCTCGCAGGAGAACCTCCGCAGCGAACATAAGTACCAGAATCTGGCACGCGATTACGCCGCCTGCGTGCATCGGCTGCACGAACTCGGCATCATGATCAACGGCAGTTTCGTGTTCGGCATGGACCACGATGATGCCGACACCTTCCGCCGGACAGTCGACTGGGGGCTCGAGCACGCCATCACCACCGCCACCTTCCACGTCCTCACGCCCTATCCCGGCACCCGCCTCTTCGAGCGGATGGATGCCGCCGGGCGCATCGTCAGCCGCGACTGGAGCCGCTATGACACCCGGACAGTCGTCTTTCAGCCCGTCGGCCTCAGCCCCGAAGCGCTCAGGCAAGGCTACGAATGGGCCTACGAGGAGTTCTACCGGTGGGCAAACATCTTCCGTTCATGCGCCCATGACGACACCCTTGAGCACCGCCTCGCCCATCTGCTCTACACCGGCGGATGGAAGAAAATGGAACCCTTCTGGAACATCCTCGTCCGTACGCGCGTGCTCAACGCCACCCTCCCCCTCCTCGAGTCCATCCTCTCCCACGGATGAAGCCTGCGCCCCAAACCGCCGGCACACCGCCCCACGGGCACCATACGTCATCAGCACAGCACGATTTCCCGTCGCATCGACAGCCAACGATCCTCCTCTTTCCACATTATTATATATATGTAAAGCCTGATGGACGGTCCTGCCCATGAGCCGTAACCCACATCCTCGAGCTTCATACGTCATGAAGGGCGAATGAGCAATGGCATGATTCAAAAGCCATCGCACACCTCTTGACAACTGATAAATGATGGTTTGAAAATGGTGAAATATGGATTGGGAATGACGCACGAAAGGCATTGGTTTTGCATATCATTCCTCCGCCTTCCGCAGAGCTATGCTTTCGGGCGCCGAAAGCTATCATATGGACGGCTGAAAGCTATGCTTTTGACGGCCAAAAGCATAGCTCCGCCAACGTCTTGATTATCAAGTGAATACAAGGGACTATATTCTTGCCACTTGCGGACGGATGCACTGATCCGCCCCTACGGTAGCTGAGGGTATGACGGGCGGGCTTTGCAGCAATGTAAAATAAGAAATGTTGAATGCTGAATGTTGCGGTATCTATTCGTGATACCGCCTCAATAAAATACAGTGGCGGGGCTTGTGCCCGTCCGCAAGAGGCGAACTATCCATGCCAACCCCCCATTCCCACCGTAGGGGCGGATCTGCGTATCCGCCCGCAATGAGCCTTGTGCCCGTCCGCAACGAACGACGCGCTCGCTCGAACGCTTCGCCCTGCCCATCGAAGAGGTCGGGGGAGGCTCCTCCATCTCACCTCCCCCATTCCTCTGAACAGACTATTTGAGCACGCCCAACTCGCGCCCAATCTTGATGAAAGCGGTGATGCACTTGTCCAACTGCTCACGAGTGTGGGCGGCAGAGAGCTGTACGCGGATGCGGGCCTCGCCCTTCGGCACCACCGGATAATAGAAACCGGTGACATAGATGCCCTCATCGAGCAGCTTGGCGGCATAACGCTGAGACAGCGGCGCATCATAGAGCATCACGGCGCAGATAGCACTCTGCGTGGGTTTGATGTCAAATCCGGCAGCCATCATCTTGTCGCGGAAGTAGTTGACGTTGTCCACCAACCGGTCGTGGATGTCATTTCCCTCCTCAAGCATCTTGAAGACCTCAAGGCTTGCGCCGATGATCGAAGGTGCCAATGAGTTGGAGAAGAGATAGGGACGGCTGCTCTGACGCAGGATGTCGATGATTTCTTTGCGGCCGGTGGTGAATCCTCCGAGCGCGCCACCAAACGACTTGCCCAGCGTGCCGGTATAGATGTCGACGCGACCGTAGGTGTTACACAGTTCGCTGACACCGTGTCCTGTAGCGCCGACGACACCTGCGGAATGGCTTTCGTCGACCATTACCAAGGCGTCATACTGCTCGGCGAGATCGCAGATGCGGTCCATCGGGGCCACGTTGCCGTCCATCGAGAAGACGCCATCGGTGCAGATGATGCGGAAACGCTGTGCCTGCGCATCCTTGAGGCACTGTTCCAGTTCGGCCATGTCGGCGTTCGCATAGCGGTAACGCTTCGCCTTGCAGAGGCGTACACCGTCAATGATGCTCGCATGGTTGAGCGCATCAGAGATGATCGCATCCTCCTCGGTGAGGAAAGAGCCGAACAAGCCGCCGTTTGCATCGAAACATGCCGCGTAGAGAATGGTGTCCTCTGTGTGGAAGTATGCTGAGATCGCAGCCTCGAGTTCCTTGTGAATATCCTGCGTACCGCAGATGAAGCGCACTGACGACATGCCGAAGCCACGACGATCCATCATCTTCTTGGCTCCCTCAATGAGGCGAGGATGATTTGAAAGACCTAAATAATTGTTGGCACAGAAGTTCAGCACTTCCTTCCCCTTGACCATAATGGAGGCATCCTGGGGACTTTCAATGATCCGTTCTTCTTTGTAAAGACCGGCCTCTTTCAACTCAGCCAAGTGTTTGCTGAGATGTTCCTTAATTTTTCCGTACATGTATTTAAAATTTAAAGTAACTGTACCGCAAAGTAACGCAATATTTCCGACTGTACCATGCCAATAATGTTATTTTTTATAAAATACGCTCTAATATCGCAATTTTTAAGCTCCGCAACTATCATTTCATCAAAAAAAATTCGTTATTTTGCATCCAACATTATCAACTTTAAACATTATTGAAAACACATGAAAAATGTCTTGGTCGTCGGCTCCACCGGTCAGATCGGATCGGAGCTGACAAGAGAATTACGGAAAACCTATGGGAATGAGCACGTCGTTGCCGGTTACATCCCCGGAGCAGAGCCTAAGGGCGAGCTGAGAGACAGTGGACCGTCGGCCGTAGCTGACGTCACCAACCCCACCATGATTGCTGAAGTGGTCAGAAAATACGACATCGACACCATCTTCAACATGGCCGCCCTGCTCTCCGTGGTAGCAGAGTCAAAGCCACAGCTGGCTTGGCATATCGGCATCAACGGACTATGGAACATCCTCGAGGTGGCTCGCGAGAACCATTGTGCCGTCTTCACCCCAAGCTCCATCGGCTCCTTCGGACCCACGACGCCTCATCTGATGACCCCGCAAGATACCGTCCAGCGCCCTAAAACCATGTATGGCATCACGAAAGTGACCACCGAACTGCTGAGCGACTACTACTTCCTCAAGTACGGAGTGGACACACGGTCGGTCCGCTATCCCGGCGTGATCTCCTATGTCACACCTCCGGGCGGCGGAACAACAGACTATGCCGTCGACATATACTATTATGCCGTGCGCGGAGAGCGCTTTGTCTGCCCGCTGAAGCCCGGCACCCTGATGGACATGATCTACATGCCCGATGCCCTCAAGGCCACCATGATGCTCATGGAAGCCAATCCCGACAAGCTCATCCATCGCAACAGCTTCAACATCGCGTCCATGAGCTTCGGACCGGAGACGATCTTCGAGGAAATCAGAAAGCACAAACCGACCTTTGAGATGGTCTATGAGGTGGACCCGCTCAAGCAGGGTATCGCCGACAGCTGGCCCGACCGGATGGACGACAGTTGTGCACGCGAAGAGTGGGGATGGACACCCGACTACGACTTAAGTGCCATGACGACCGACATGCTGGATAAATTAGCCATCAAACTCGGACGATAAAGAACAGAAAAAAGTGCATAGCCCCAATCAGGTTATGCACTTTTGCTTTTCGGATCAGGCCACAGACCGACAGCCTATTCACACCGGAACACCCTGCGGACAATGCCGGAATACGTGTTGACCGTCAGCTCTAATGTGCACGGACGCTGCACCTGTTCCAACGAGATACTCGCGTAGCCGCGCACAGAATAATATTCCGGCACGCCATGCTGGTCATGGTACATGATCAACGCGCATTTTTTATCCCCCGCGTTGTCGACCACCGTAGAATCAAGACGGACGCCGAGCATCTGGTATTGCATATCAGCCTGATCACTGCGGCCGGCCTTCACGGCATAACCCACATTCAGATAACGGCCGTCCTTGCTCATCCAGGCACTCTCTAAAGTCATCGGATCCGTGCGCAGCGTGTCCGGACGGGAAGTCGACATGGGGACGATGACCGGCACTCGGATGATCGCCACCGGTTCAGCCCCACCTTTCACCTTATTATAATATAGCAGTGCGCGGTAGACGGAATCGGCCTTCGCCGCCCACGAAGCCTTTCCCTCCGGATGCAGGACCAGCGAGTCGCCGTCGTCAGTGACGGCATAATCGATCGCGCCGGCCATGCTCGTGTGCGCCCGGACGAAGTCGGCGGACAGATAGGAGTATCGTCCGTCGCCCGTTTCATACTGATCCGCCGTACACGCAGCCATGATCAGGAGCAGGCAGAGAAGGATCGGGCTCCGGCTCATAGGGTGCTCAGATAGTTGATGGCCGGGTTGGCGTACATCGTGAGGATCTGCTCCCGAAGGAACGGTACGTCCTTTCCCGGCATTTGGATCTTGGCCAACTGTCCCTCCAAGTAGTGTTCAAAGAATGCCTTGTCATCCGTTGAGTAGTTCGAGGCGTGCTCCGAACCGCCCCGAAGCAGGTCAAGCGCGACGTAGTTACACGGATAGAGGCGATAGTTGCGATGGATTTCGCGGTCGATATAAGCCGCGATATGGGCGTAGACAGCGGCATGCGGCATCTCCGGATCCAGCCGTGAAAGGAAGTCATCGATACAGGGCGCGCAGTGATAATGCACGTGCCCCTTGAAGCCGAAGATACCTGTCTTCATCGAGATCAGATCGTCTTCCGGGCCCTTGTGCCATCCCTCCACGTCGCGTCTGCACTGTAACTCCTGCGCTTTGAGATAATCACAAGGATCGAACTCATAGGAGATCGACAGCGGAACGAGGTGCAACTGGCTCAGACGTTCGGCGATTGAGCCTTCCCCAGCCATCGACATCATTTTCAACACGGCTTCCGCCGTCCGGTCGTTGCTGTCTTTCGCACGTCCCTGACGCTGCGCAATCCAGATGTTATCTTGCTTTTCAGCGATGACAAAATGCATGTAATCCGACAGTCGTTTGCTGACTTTGAGCATCTCGCGCAGCGGAAGTCCGCGCTCCACAATGAACGACTTGTTCACCCGCACGAGGTCTTTCACCCATGCAAGCCGCAACAGATTGTCACCGATGGCAATCTCGGAGGTTGTCGTGAAGCCAACATCAATGAGCAGTTTGTCCAACAGTGCACCGTCCAGAACAATGTCCCGATGGTTGCTGATGAACGTGTAGCGTCCGCTGGTGTCTATTTCGGAGACGTCGAATTCGTAACCCGTGCTGGCCTTCTGCATGATCTGTTCTATCAAGCCGTAGCAGAAGGTTTTCTGAAAATCTAAGTTTGTCTTGCACGAACGCATCTTCCGCCCGATCATCTCGACAGGTATGTCAGGATAAAGGAACTTCAACACCTGCTGAAACTGACTGTCGGCGAGCAGCCGGTCGTATACTGCCGGCAATTCATCCGGTTCGAACGGGCGGATCGGATCAAAAATCTCGGGAATCTTCATAAGCACGCTGTTTAATTGGTTGATGGTATATGCGTCCACTTCCGCTTAGGAACGGGCAACGCGGAAGACAGGTTCAGAACTGGTTCTCCACGATGTCGGTCAGCACCTCCTTGATGTCCAGACCGGCCGCGCGGACCTGCTGGGGAATGAAGCTGGTGGCAGTCATGCCCGGAGTGGTATTGATCTCGAGCATGTTAATCTGATCCTGTCCGTCCTTGTCCTTAGAGATGATATAGTCAATGCGTATGATCCCGTTGCAGTGGAGTATGTCATAGATGCGGCTGGTCAATGCCGAGACGCGCTCGGCAGTCTCAGGAGCGATGCGGGCAGGGGTGATCTCCTGGACCTGTCCGTTGTATTTGGCATCGTAATCGAAGAACTCATTGCTTGTCACAACTTCCGTTGCGGGGAAGACGACGCTCTTTTCGCGCGTCTTGTAGACCCCCTGCGAGATCTCCACACCATCGAGGAAGCGCTCGATCATCACCTCTGTACTTTCCATGAAAGCCACACGCAGGGCCGGCGAAAGCTGATCGGCGTTTTTCACCTTGCTGACTCCGAAGCTGCTTCCATCGGCTGCCGGCTTGACGAAACACGGCATGCCGAGCCGGCGTTCGATATCCTGCTCGTCGTAACTGTCGCCACGCCGGAGCAGGATACTGTCGGCCACGCGGATGCCGAAACCACGAAGGTAGTTGTTGAGGACATACTTATCGAAGGTCATAGCTTCGACCAGTACGCCGCTCGTGGAGTAAGGAATGCGCAGTAAGTCGAAATATCCCTGCAGCGGACCATTCTCGCCGGGCTGGCCATGGATGGTGATGTAGGCGTAATCGAATATGACGGCCTTGCCGTCCTTGACGAACGAGAAGTCGTTACGGTCGATCCGGGAAGTCTGTCCGTTATCGATGTGCACCTGCCAGTCCAGTCCTTTGACATCGACGATATAGACATTGTAGCGCTCCTTGTCAAAGAAGCTGTAGAGTCCCTGTGCAGATCGCATGGACACATCATGCTCGGACGAGTCACCACCGCACACAATGGCGATATTTCTTTTCAAATCTTTCATAGCTTGAAATGTATTATTTATTCTTCGAATGTATCGTTCGTGGTACCTTTCACATAGGTCTGCCACTTGGACACCAATTGTTTCATATCTTCAGGAAGGTCAGACGTGAAGTCCATTTGCCTGCCGGTCGCGGGATGGACGAATCCTAAGGTCCGCGCATGGAGTGCCTGCCGGGGACAAAGCGTGAAGCAGTTCTGGATGAAGGCCTTGTAGGTGGAGCTCCGGTTGCCACGCAGTATCTCGGTCCCGCCATAGCGCTCGTCACCGAAGAGGGGATGTCCGATGTGCTTCATGTGGGCACGTATCTGGTGCGTACGGCCCGTCTCGAGAACGCATTCCACCAAGGTGACGTAGCCGAACCGCTCTATCACGCGATAGTGAGTGACGGCGGGCTTGCCCGTCTCGCTGTCTGCGGGGAAGACGGACATGCGCAGCCGGTCTTTCGGATCGCGCCCGATGTTGCCCTCGATGCGTCCTTCGTCTTCGGTGAAGTTGCCCCATACGACGGCGTTATAGCTACGATGGGTGGTCTTGTTGAAGAACTGGAGGCCCAATTTGGTCTTTGCTTCGGGCGTCTTTGCGATCACAAGCAGTCCGCTCGTGTCCTTGTCGATGCGGTGGACCAGCCCTACCTCCGGGTCATTGGGATCGAACGTGGGCACCTCACGCATGTGCCAGGCTACGGCATTGATCAATGTGCCGTGGAAATTGCCTGCTCCCGGATGGACGACAAGTCCGGCGGGCTTGTTGATGACCATCAGTTCGGCATCCTCATAGACAATGTCTAACGGGATGTCCTCAGCCACGATAGTGCTGTCGTGGCGTGGTGTGTCGAGCATTAAGGTAATGACATCGCCCGGCCGAACTTTGTAGTTGCTCTTCACGGGACGGTCATTGACATGGACGAAGCCTGCATCCGCGGCTTTCTGGATGCGGTTGCGGCTCGAGTGCTGGAGCCTTTCCTGCATGTATTTGTCTATCCGCAGCGGCTCCTGCCCCTTGTCGACCACGAACCGGAAATGCTCATAGAGCTGCCGGTCCTCGTCTTCCAATCCTTCGATCTCTTCGATGTCTTCTGCCATGCTATTCGGTCTTTTTCTCCTTCACGGGCGCTGCGGGTTTGACGGATGACGGCTGCGCGACCTGCGGAGCAGGCTCCGAGGGTGGCGCCGTGACTTCCTCAAAGTCCTCCATCATATCCGACTGGTCATCATGTGATTCGGGATAGACGGGATCAACGTAGTTCACGGAATCCGATGCGTCACGCAAGCCGTTTCCGACCTGTATGATCACCTGATCCTCCACAGAGATCCGGTCGCCGGTGGCCACATGTCTGCCGCGCACGAGGATACCATATACCCAGTCTTTCTCACCGTTGATGTATTGTGGCTGTCCTAACTTGAAGCCCATGGCTGTCAGCTTCGCCATCGCCTCACGCAGCGAACTGTTGTCGATGATGTCAGGCAGGACGAGCGTAGGCGTATGGGGCGAGTTGATCGTGACATAGACGATGCGGCCGGCCTTCACCCTTTCGCCTGCATCGGGTGACTGTGCCAGGATGCAGTCGGGGGGCAGCGACTTGACGTATCCGGTATCTGTGACTTGTATCTGAAGGCCTGCATCGTCGAGGATACGCTCCGCGTCGGCATAAGAGCGATGTACGATATTGGGGATGGGGATGGACTCTCCGTGGTGGGTATATAGATCAAGGCCGTACTTGATGCCTGTGCACAGCAAGACAACCACGGCAGCCATTGCAGCCAGATTGCCCCAAAGGTATCTGCTCTTGAATTTTCCGGCGAACTCAGAAGATTTCATTCATGATCCGTTTATGTTGCAAAGATAGTACAAAAAGGATGAACGACAAAGAAAAGCGCTGCTTTTCTTCGCCACCGCAGGATCCGGGCGCGGGATCCGGAAGGCGCTTCCGGCCTGCGAAGACAAAAAAAACAGAAAGACGCAAGCCGTCAGCTTGACATCTTTCTGTTTTCTCCTGATCGTTCCAATCGGATCGCGAGCGAATTACTTACCGTGATTCTCGTCCGAAACGGTTAACTTTTTACGTCCGTGCGCACGGCGGGATGCCAATACGCGACGACCGTTCTTTGTCGCCATTCTCTCACGGAAGCCATGCTTGTTGACACGACGACGATTGTGCGGCTGAAATGTTCTTTTCATTGTTTTATTATATTTTTATGATTTTGATCAATGCTGGAATACTCCCGTACGGGCTGCAAAATTACGCATAATTTTCGAAATGACAAAGATTTATTCGATTTTTCGCCCTAAAAGAGACCTTTTTTTATTATTTCTTTGTAACTTTGCACCCGCAAAAGAGATAAGAACAAGAAATTACAGATATTTGCAATGATCAATTCACAAGAAATCAAAATCGGTACCTGCATCCGCTTGGATGGAGGCATCTGGAAATGTATCGACTTCCAACACAGGAAGCCCGGAAAGGGAAACACGGTGATGAACACCAAGCTGAAGAATGTGGCAGACGGCCGAGTGCTGGAACGCACCTTCCAGGTTGGATTCAAACTGGATGACGTCCGCGTAGAGCACCGCCCCTATCAGTATCTCTATGAAGACAGCACGGGGTGCATCTTCATGAACCAGGAGACTTTCGAGCAGATTCCAATTGCCAAGGATATGATCACCGGAGCAGAATTCATGAAGGAAGGCGACATCGTCGACGTGGTGACTGACACCTCCGACGGCACCATCCTCTCTGCCGAAATGCCGATCAAGACCAACCTGCTCATCACCCATAGCGAGCCGGGCGTGAAGGGCAACACGGCCACCAACGCCACGAAGCCCGCTACGCTCGAGACCGGAGCAGAGGTGCGCGTGCCTCTCTTCATCAACGAGGGCGAGACCATCACCGTTGATACGCGTGACGGAAGCTACGTGGGTCGCGTGAACGCATAACGGAAACGGAAAAAGGTAAAAGGGTAAATGTAAAGCGGGCGGCAGACTTGTCTGTTTTACTTTTTTACCCTTTTACCTTTTTACATTTTGCCGCTCCCGCTCCCTCTCCATGGGTGCAGCCCATCGGCAACGCGCTTCTTGCCTTTTTACGCTTATACTTTTTCACCTTTCCCCATTAGCTCAGCCTGTCCATGAAATATTCCATCATCGTTCCAGTTTACAACCGCCCCGACGAGATAGATGAACTCTTGTCGAGCCTCACTGAGCAGTCGTACCGTGATTTTGAAGTGATCGTCGTCGAAGACGGATCACAGCAGCCTTGCCGGACAGTCTGCGACCACTACCGGAACAAACTTGACCTCCACTATTTCATGAAGTCCAACAGCGGTCCGGGGCAAAGCCGCAACTACGGCGCGGAGCGTGCACAGGGCGAATACCTGCTGATCCTCGACAGCGACGTGGTGCTGCCCGAAGGCTATATGGCTGCGATTGAAGCCGAACTTCAGCGCGAACCGGCCGACGCATTCGGCGGTCCGGACCGTGCGCACGCTTCCTTCACCGACGTGCAGAAGGCCATCTCCTACTCGATGACATCCTTCTTCACCACCGGAGGCATACGGGGAGGGAAGAAGAAGCTCGACAAGTTCTACCCCCGGTCCTTCAACATGGGCATCCGGCGCGATGTCTACCTGCGTCTCGGCGGATTCTCCCGGATGCGCTTCGGCGAAGACATCGACTTCTCGATCCGCCTCTACCAGGCCGGCTGCCGATGCCGCCTGTTCCCCGAGGCATGGGTTTGGCACAAGCGGCGTACCGACTTCCGCAAGTTCTGGCGGCAGGTCTACAACTCGGGCATCGCCCGCATCAACCTCCACAAGCGCCATCCCGGCAGCCTCAAGGCAGTCCACCTGCTCCCGATGGTGTTCACTGTCGGGGTGGCCCTGCTGCTGACCGGCTTCCTCACGGGCATCGTGCTCTTCTTCCTCTTGCCTGCCGGCATGCAGCAAGCATTGGGCATCGCGGTAAGCATCTTCTCGCTCTGCCCCATCCTCCTCTATGCCGCCATCCTCTTTTTTGACGCAACCATCAAGAACAATAGCGAGAAGATCGGGCTCCTCGCCGTACGTGCCGCCTTCACGCAGCTCATCGGCTACGGCTGCGGATTCATCGAGGCGTGGTGGAAGCGATGCGTGCAGGGCAAGGATGAGTTCGCCGCTTACGAGCACAACTTCTACAAGTGAAAAA
>ONHE01000007.1 GCA_900317545.1 uncultured Prevotella sp.
GTGACGGTTTTGACCACATACCAGTTGTGCGGAGCCACCTCTTTGAGCATCACGTCATTTTTCCATTCGTTGAATTCGCCGACGATGCCGATCTCTTGATATTCCTTCGGGCTCTGGTCTGCGAGCTTGGTCCACGTGTAGGTCATGTTGTTCAGGTCCATGGTGAACGTGAAGAGTGCATTCTCCGGTGAGTGGATGGCGCCGCCGTTCGACTGCTCCATCGGGCCCGTGAGTGCCGTCGAACCGTTGTTGGCTGATGATGTGTTCCAGCATTTGTCCCAGTTTCCGAGGTCGTTGGCCCCCCACACCTTGACGTTGCCGTTGAATCGGGTGGTGTAGGAATAGGTGTTGTTGTCTCCCGGCGTCATAAACTGCTTGACGGCGGCGTCAGCATTCCAGCCTCCCAAGTCGCCGAAGATGTAGAACTTCGGCAGCACTTTCTGCAGCGTGTAGGTATAGCTCATCATGTCGAGCGTCATGACATAGGTGCCTGGCTCCTCGATTTTTCCGGCCTGTGGCTTGTCGTTGGTGAGCTCGCCCTGCATGTCGGTGGCACCGTCGGTCTTCGGTCCTACGACACCGGTCCGGCCGCCTGCCCAGAAGTCACCGTCGTAGTTGGTCTTCGGGATGATCTTCCAGTACTGGTCGGGGGCCGTTGTGGTGAAGGTGATGGTGAACACCGGATCTTCGTAAACGTCCTTGCCGCTGTGCATGAAGCCCTTTGCGCCTTTCTTCGACCATCCGTCAACGACAGTCTTGTCGCCCTCCTTCACGTTGAACATGTCGCCTACGAGATAGTAGGCAGCATCAATGAACGGAGCCTCGGGGGTGATGTTCACCTTGATCTCACCTGCATCGATGAGGGCAGCCTCACCGTCCTTGACGGCGTTGACATAGACATGTCCGGTGAAGGTGCGCTTCGCGGGGCGCTTGCCGTAGATGCTTTCGATGAGCGTCTGCAGTTCGGCCTTGGTGACCTTTCCGTCTGTCGAGGCGGCGAAGGTGGTGGCCTGCGTCTGTCCCTCCGGTGTCAGCTCGATCCGGGCGTTGCCTAAGGAGAATCCATCAGGCAGCGTCGCCGTGCTCAGCGTGAAGGTCACGGCGCTGTCAGTGACAGCTGCCAAGTCGATGTCGGCAGCCTGCGAAGCCTTGAAGCCAGGGATCGTGACGGCGTCTTCCTGTTCGTTCGACTGCGGATTGGCCCAGTCGGTGAAGTCGTCACTGCAGGAGCTCATGAAGAGCCCTGCAAGTGCGAGTGTGAAATATAATGATATTTTTTTCATCTCTGTTGGTTTTTGCTTGATCAACTATGATTGTTACTTGATTTCACCAGTGTCTTTTGTGAAGTTCAGATAGAGTTTCTGGCCCTTGGCGCCCTCAATTCTGGCCTGGTCACCGCCTGTGCCACGATACTTGATCTTGTTCTCGAAGACCATGAACTCGGAGTGCCACCAGTTGCCTGCGTCGATGAGCACGTAGGCGCGGATGCCGTCGCCGTCGCCTCCGGGAACGGATGCGGAGAACGCGGGTGAAACAAACTGCCCGTCAGGAGTTGCCGGCACGCTGAAGAGCGCGCTCTCTTCGCCCTCGGTCCATGTGCCTGACGGACTGACCGGGCCAATGAGATAGACGTTCGGCTTGTTGAACTCTACGTCGTAGACGATGTCTCTGCCTGCTACGGAGGTCGTGATAATCATCAGATACCATCCCGGATTGGACGAGGTGATGTTGTGATCGTTGCCGCCGCCGTCCTTGATTTGGTCAGCCAGTTCGCCGCCCACGCTGTGCAGTTTGGTGTAGTCGACCTGTCCGCCGTCCCATGCCTTGGCCGTGTTGAACTTGATTCCTGTGCCGTCAATATAGACGAGGTGCCAGAACTTGTTGGGTGAGCCGTAAACAGGAGCCATCTGCAAGCAGGAGTTCCAATCCCAGTTGTTGAAGCTGCCGACAATGTAGATGTCGTCAGGAGTGGTTACCGGCGGCAGCGAGAAGAGCAGCCGCACGCTGTTCAGTTTCACTACGTTCGAGAGAATCTCTGTCCCTTCGATGGCGTCACCGTTGGTGTTGACCACATAGGCACGCGCACGGACATACACGGCCAGGTTGTTCATCGGGAAGTCGGCTTCCGTCTTGCCGGCAGCCAATTCCATGTTGGTCAGCGTGGAAGCCATTTCCGCAGCGTCGACGTTCATGCGGGTGTTTGTATAGGAGGCGCTCAGCTCTGTGGCGTCGCTCATGTCTTCCTTCGTGGCAATCTGCATTTTGTAGATCGTGGCGATAGGGAAGCCGTAGTCAGGTTGCGAGCATGTGAAGAGGATAGAGCTCGAGTTGGCCAAGTCGTAAGTAGCATTGGCTGCCAGAGCCGGTGTGTTGAGCACGAACCGAGTCGGTTTCTGCAGCACAGGGTTGGAGTCCCTGTCATCGTCGCAGGCTGCGAGCAGACAGATGCTGCAGCAAAGCAGCAAGGTTGACTTGATGATATTTTTCATTGTGTTCTTTTTTTTTTAAGTTTTCGATCAGGAAGCCGTGGAGCGGACATGGAGAATGTCCGGTCTCCGCGTTCCTTGTTTGCGATTCTTTAATAGCCGGTATTCTGCTTCAGATTACTGTTGCTCGTCAGCTCATCGGTGGGGATGGCGAAGACGTTCTTGTAGGCTTCAAAGTTGCGTCCTTGCTTCGTTCCGCCCTTCCATGACCAGATGTAGTCGGTGTTGCCGCCATACTTTCCGAAGCGGATGAGGGTGGGACGGCGGATGCCTTCGAAGTAGAACTCGCGGCTCCATTCATCCAGCAGGTCGTTCAGAGAATAGCTGTCGTTGGTGCGCGTGGAGGTATGGGCACGAGCGCGTAATGCGTTGACAGCGTCGGTTCCCTCCTTTGTCGTCTTGTTGCCATTCAGGCGGGCAGTGGCCTCGGCATAAGTCAGATAGGCTTCGGCCAGACGGAAGAAGAAGAAATCACCGTCAGAGAAGCCTGTGTTGAATGTGGCGCTGCCGTCGCTCTTGTAGGCAATGAACTTCGCTACGCCGTAGCCCTGTTTGAACTCCGTATATTTGTCAATTTCCAAAGTGCGGTCTTCGCCGTAGAAAATGGCGCGGTCGTCGCCCGCCTCCTTCACCATCTCGTAGGAAGGAACCTGGGGCGCGTTGCCCATCGGGAAGAACTTCTTCACCAAATCGGGGCGAGCGCGGTTGCCGTCCCAGTGCTCTGTCGTACCGTTATATCCCGTCGGATCCTTCAGATTGGCGTGCATGTTGTCACTGAAGCAAGATGCCACGAGGAACGTAGAACTGCCGTAGCTGGCCGTGGTTTTGCTGTCCTGGTAGATGGGGAATATACATTCACGGGCTGCGCTGCTCTCGCCGTTGTCGCCCATGAACAGCATCTGGTAGGCACTCCATCCGTTCTGGCCGGTCGTGTTAAGCTGATAGCCGGCGTCCATCACTTTCTTGGCATACTCTGCGGCCTTTGCCCACTGTGCGGTGCCGGTGTATACCTCGGCGTTCAGATAGAGGCGCGAGAGCAACATCCATACGCAGGCCTTGTCGGCGTGACCGTATTGTGCGTCTGCTGATGTCTTGGCCTTTGCATCGGAGAGGTCCGGCTCGATGGCGAGCAGTTCCTTCTCCAACCACTCATACATCTGGGCGCGGGTGTACTGCACCGGTTTGGCAACCACTTCCGTAAAGGGAACGTTTCCGAAAGCATCCATCAGGAGGTAGTATTCCAAAGCGCGGACAAAGCGAATCTCTGCCGTCATCTTGGCATTATGATCAGCCGCGATGGCAAGATACTGATTGCAGAAAGAGATACCGACCGTCAGGCGGGAGAAATAAGCCTTGGCCATCGGCTCCGCTGCATCGTAGGTGTTGAAGTTGAACTGCGGAATACCGTCGTCGCCCCATGAGCAAATGGCTTCGTCGGTGGTGAGTTCGTTCGAGTTCCACATCTGCCGGATCAGTCCGGTCATACCGTTATCTTTGTATCCGGCTATGTCGCACTCGCCGTCACCGCTGCCTCCGTCACCGTTTCCGGCAAGCGCCAGATTAGCGTAGCATTTGTTGAACAAACCGTCGATGTTGGCTTCCGTCACTAATTTTGGGCTGATTGGCGTCACGTCCAAGTCCCCCGTGCATGAAGACATACCTGCGCTGAGCAGTATGGCTGCCGAAGGAATGATATATTTAAGAAATCTTTTCATGATTCGTCGTGTTAATGTTGTGGGTTAGAAGTTCAAATTCAGACCGAATATGAATGACATCGGACGCGGGTAGATGTTGTTGTCAATACCCGATTGTACTTCCGGATCAATGCCGTCATACTTGGTGATCGTGAAGAGGTTGGTGCCTGTGGCATAGACACGGCCGCTCAGTCCGTTCCAGCTGCCGCCCTTGAACAGGTTGGAGAAGCTGTAACCGAGTGTGATGTTATCGCACTTCAAGAACGATGCATTCTGCACGAAGTAGTCGGTCAGTTTGGATGCGTCGTTGTCTGACTGCCATCTTAATGATGTCACAGGACGATTGGAGAGATAGGTGCTCTGTGCGAAGATTGCACCGGGAGTGGTCAGACGCTTGGCCTGCTCAAAGTTGTTGTAGACATAGTTGCCGATGCTGGCACGGAAAGACATGCCCAAATCCCAGTTCTTATACTCCAATCGGGAGCTCAGACCCATAGTGACGGGAGCGAGAATGCTCTTGTACAGGTAGCGGTCAGCTTTCGTGATCGTTCCGTCGCCGTCACGATCGACAACGACGCCTTCCATCGGTTTGCCGTTCTGGTCATACACCTGCTGGTATACGTAGAATGAGTTGGCGGCGTAACCCACCTGATGAGCCAGCACCTGATTGGTCTGGTCGATATTGTCGCCGGTACCTACAGGCATTCCGTTCTGAGAAACTCCGCTCAAGTCAGTGATCTTGTTGCGGTTGTAAGTGAAGTTGTAGTCGATCGTCCAGTACCAGTCTTTCGCCTGGATAGCTTTCCAACTGAGGGTTGCTTCCACACCGGTATTCTTCAGCGAACCGATGTTCTGCCAGCCGAAGTCCTTGAATCCGGAGAGCGCACCGAGCGGTGCATAGTTGAGCAGATCGGTGGTCTTGCGGTAGTACCAGTCGACGGTACCCGAGAGGCGCTCGTCAAACAGCCCCCAGTCGAGACCGATGTTGTAAGTCGTGGTGGTCTCCCACTTCAGGTCCTTGTTGGCCACTTCCGGACGGTAAAGCGTGCCGTCACCAGCCATCGGATAGAGTCCGTTGCCGCCGATGCCGATCTTATATTTCGGAATCCATGCGTAATAATCGTTCACATCCTGCTGTCCGGTCATACCCCAGCCCAAACGCAGCTTCAGGTTAGACAGCCACTTGATGTCCTTGAACAGGTTTTCATTGTTCACTTTCCATGCAAATGCGAATGAGGGGAAGATGCTCCAGTGGTCAGCGAAGCGTGAAGAGCCGTCGTCGCGGACGGTAGCCGTCACGTAGTAACGGTCCATCAGGCTCCAGTTGGCGCGGCCGAAGAATGAGACGAGGAAGTTCTCATACTGGTCTTTGTCCAACGTGCTCTTGTACAATTTGCCTGCTTCGGCAGCCGTGGAAGGATAATACTGGCTCCAGTTGTTGTCATAATGGAAGTAGAAGTGCTGCCATTCGTAACCGCCCATGATATCGAAATGGTTCTTCGCAGCATCGTTGAAGTCGTGATAATACTGTGCGTATGCGCTCAGCAGCAGGTTGCGCTTGAGGTTCTTGTCGGCTTTGACGCCACCGTAATAGATATTGCCTGGATTGGAGCCGGGCAGGCTGTTGTTGACCTTTCCTTCTGCAATCTCTGCGCCGAGAGTGGCGTGCAGGCGCAGATCCTCAAATCCATGGACCTTATAGTCGATGTCTGCGCTTCCGATGAAGGAGCGTACCCGCTCGCGCGTATCATTGAGATTGAGCAGCGCCAGAGGGTTGCTGGTGGCGTTGGAGAATTTGGTAAACGCCCACGCCTGATCGCCCAACGCTGACGCACCGGTAGTCCACTCGAAGTAACCGCCGAAGTTTTTCAGTGTCTGGGCCGCATTGTTGCCCAATGCTGCGATATGGACGGGCGATGTGAATGCGTAGGGATCCTGCGTCGGATCAAAGTCTACGGCTGCCCCGATGGCGCCTCCGTCAGCCTTTCTGGCCTTGGAATACATTCCCTTGGCATTCAGGTTCAGCGTCAGGTGATCGTTCAGAAGCGACGGATTCAGGTTCAATGAAGCCGTGTAACGGTTGTAGTCGGAAGTCTTCAGGATACCTTGCTGACCGGTATAGCCAACAGATACACGATAAGGAAGATAGGCGCCGGCCGAGCCTGACACCGTTACGTTGTGGTCATGGCTGATGGCTGTACGGTAGATCAGGTCCTGCCAGTCGGTGTCAGCCGTACCTAACAGCTGATAAGCGTCGCTGCCTTCGCCGAGCACATCCTTGACGAGTGCCTTGTATTCGCTGGCATTCATCATATCGAACGTCTTCTTCTTCATGCTTGCGGACACATTTCCGGCATAAGAAACCTGTGGAGCCTGTCCCCTGCGGCCTTTCTTTGTCGTAATGATGATGACACCGTTGGAACCGCGGCTACCATAGATGGCCGTGGCGGAGGCATCCTTCAGCACGTTGAAAGACTCAATATCCTGCGGGTTGATGGTGGCCAACACGTTGGAATGCGTATCTCCCACGACATTGTTGTCAACAGGAACGCCGTCGATCACAATCAAAGGGTCATTAGAGGCATTCAGTGACGAGCCGCCGCGGATGCGGATCGTCGTGCCCCGGCCGGGCTCGCCGCTTTGCGTCATCACGTTTACACCTGCAACCTTACCGGACAACATGTCCTGCGGATTAACCACGAGACCTTTGTTCTTTGAGTCAGGCTTCAGTGCGGAAACCGATCCCGTGAGGTCTGATTTCTTCGCAACGCCGTAGCCGATGACAACTACTTGATCCAGGGTCTTCGAGTCATCGAGGAGAGTGACAACAACATTGGCGCTGGCGGGTACAACTGCGGTCTGGTATCCGATATAGGATATCGAGAGTTGGGCACCGGGAGCGGCCTTGATGCTGAAGTTTCCGTCGAGGTCAGTCACGACACCTCCGTCCTGTCCTGCGACACGGACGGTGGCTCCGATGATTGGCTCGCCGGTAGCATCTTTGACATGGCCGTTGACAGCAATCTGCTGTGCAAAGGCGCTGACTGTTAGGATTAAACCGAAGAAAACGGCCAGAATCCTAAGAGGCATTTTCATTTTTACCTGCTTCATCATTCTATTTGTTTAAGTTAATAAATTAAGTCAGTGTGCTAAACTGTATATTGAGGTGATTCCGTTCACATGCTTGCAAAGATTCCTGTTGTCGACTGCTGCCCTCGTTTCAGGTAGGTATAGGTTGCGTTTCAGGGTGCAAATTTAAGTTTATTAATCATCCATTGTACTTTTTTCATTGCAAAAGCGTTGTTTATAATGTGCAAACGATTGCGCGAATAAATGCAATGTTACGTGCCGATCGAAAGTGCGCCGTACCAATTAATTATATACTTTTGTGACTGAGATACGAAAACCATGACCAATCTTGAACCTATAACGATGAAGGATATTGCCAAAGAGTTCGGCGTATCCGTCGCCACTGTCTCCCGGGCGCTCAACAACAGCAGCCGGATCAGTGCTGAAAGGCGCGAGGCTATTCAAGCTTACGCGCGCGAACATAATTTCTATCCCAACGTGATCGGTGAACAGCTGCGTCATGCACGTGTCAAATCGACCCGCATGTTGGGCGTGATCCTGCCCCAGTTGCCACATTATTACTTCTCGACAATCCTCGCCGGCATCGAGGAAGAAGCCTACACCAGAGGTTATCAGGTCGTCATTGCCACGAGCAACGAGCAATATGAGCGCGAGGTGAAGATCTGCGATGCCTTCTATCGGAATAAAGTCTGTGGGGTGATCGTGTCTCAGGCCAAGAACACATTGGTCTACGACCATTTCCAGCGACTCATTGACAACAATATTCCTTTGGTCTTCTACGACCGCATCTGCACGGGCGTCAATGCCAGCAGGGTTGTTGTCGACGACTATATGGGTGCCTTCGCGGCCGTCAGCCATCTCGTCGAGACGGGCTGCAGGCGCATTGCCTACTACGGATCACCCCTCACACTCGAGATCTCGAAGAACCGCTACAACGGCTATAAGGATGCGCTGCTCAAACAGAAGATGGAACTTGCCCCGGAGATCGTTACCATCTGCGACAATCGTTCGGATGCGGAAGTGATCACTCCTAAGATTCTTTTGGACAAGAACAGGCCGGATGCCTTCTTCTGCGTCAACGACGATACGGCCATCGGCGTGCTCTACACGGCCAAGCGGATGGGCTTCCGCGTACCGGAGGATATCTCCATTTGTGGCTTCACCAACGGAGAACGGGCCATCGCCTGTGATCCGATGCTGACCACGGTCGAGCAGCGTGGCAAGCGCGTAGGTGAGGAAGCTGCCAACATCCTTATAAATAAGGTGGAACGGCTGTCGCCCTTGGAACAGGTCGAAAAGCGCGTCGTGCGGACCAAACTGATCATCAGAGGGACGACTCGGTAATAGGCAGCAGCCCCTCCCCGGCCCTCCCCAAAGGGGGGAGGGAGTGCAGCTATCCTTAATAAAAGAATCAATAAAAAATGACATCAATCCCAAAAGCACAAGCTTTTCCTGCCCTTTCCGGCATCAAGAAGATCACCCATCCTTTTGGAGGGGACGGGGGAGGCCGAGTTTTGATGATGAATGACGAACGGCAAATTATGAATTGTGAATTATGAATAATGAATTAAAGAAAAAACCGGACATGAATTTCTGGAGCCTTTGGAACCTGAGTTTCGGCTTCTTTGGTGTCCAGATCGCTTACGCTTTGCAGAGTGCAAACATCTCGCGGATATTCGCCACGCTCGGCGCAGACCCGCACAACCTCAGTTACTTCTGGATTTTGCCCCCGCTCATGGGCATCATCGTGCAACCGATTGTCGGCACGTTGAGCGACCGCACGTGGACTCGCCTGGGCCGCCGCATCCCCTATCTCTTCATCGGAGCTACACTGGCCGTGCTCGTGATGTGTCTCCTGCCCAACGCGGGATCACTCGGACTGACCATATCAGGTGCCATGGTGTTCGGTCTGACGGCCCTGATGTTCCTCGATACGAGCATCAACATGGCCATGCAGCCTTTCAAAATGCTTGTCGGCGACATGGTCAACGAGCGCCAGAAGGCTAAAGCCTACAGCATCCAGAGCTTCCTCTGCAATGCCGGAAGCGTGGTGGGCTTCATCTTCCCCTTCTTTTTCACCTGGGTGGGCATCCGGAACATTGCGCCCGCAGGTGTCGTGCCCGACTCGGTGAAATGGTCTTTCTACATCGGAGCAGCCATCCTCATTCTCTGCGTCATCTATACCACGCTGAAGGTGAAGGAGTGGGATCCGAAGCAATATGCCGCCTACAACGGTGCCGGCACGGAGACCCGCGAGGAAAAGGCCGACTGGATCACGCTCCTCAAGCATGCACCTGTCACGTTCTGGAAGGTCGGATTGGTGCAGTTCTTCTGCTGGGCTGGCTTCCTGTATATGTGGAACTATACCACCGGAGCGATCGCTGAGACGGTCTGGAACACTACGGACCCCGCATCGGCAGCCTTCCAGGAGGCCGGCAACTGGGTCGGTATTCTTTTCGCCGTACAAGCCATGGGCAGCGTCGTTTGGGCTACCATGCTGCCGCGGTTCAGCAACACGAAGGTTGCCTATGCCGTCAGTTTGGTCATCGGAGGCATCGGCTTCGCGATGATCCCGTTCATCCATGATCAGTATCTGCAGTTTATTCCTTTCCTGCTCATCGGCGCAGGCTGGGCTGCCATGCTCGCCATGCCTTTCACGATGGTGACCAACGCGCTGCAGGGGTATGGACACATGGGTGCCTATCTGGGCCTCTTCAACGGCACGATCTGCATTCCGCAGATTGTGGCAGCGCTTGCCGGCGGCGGTATCCTCTCCTTGGTTGGCTCCCATCAGAGCAACATGATGATCGTGGCTGGTGCCAGTCTGGTCATCGGAGCTGTCTGCGTGAAGTTCATCAAAGTGAAAGCGTGAACCTGAGGAAGGCGAAGAAGATGAGCCGCGCGGCCGCTCCTTCGCCTCCCTTCTGCACTCCCGCAACTCATAGACGAAAACTCCTGCAACACCTCCTTATGCGTCCTCTTTTTCTATTTTTAGCGTTTCTGCTGACCCTGAATGTCGCCGCGCAGGATAAAGCTTGGCACGGCGATGGCCCCGATGACTACCTGCGCTTCGTCCCCCTTGCTTCCGTCTATGCCCTGAAAGCCTGTGGCGTGGAGAGTGCAAGTTCCTGGAAACGGCTCGCGGTCAACACCGCAGCCGCGGTGATCCTCTCTTCCGGCACCGTCTACGCCCTCAAACACACGATCCACGAGCGCCGCCCCGACGGATCAGACCGCTATTCCTTTCCGTCCGGTCACACCTCTTTTGCATTTGCCGGTGCAACCATTTTGCACAAGGAATACCGTCAGCTGTCGCCTTGGATCAGCGTGGCGGGCTTCGGCGTGGCCGCTTTCACGGGTGTCGACCGCGTGTTGCGCAACCGCCACCACTGGGGTGACGTCGTTGCAGGAGCAGCCATCGGCGTGCTCGGAACGGAGTTGGGCTATTGGATCGGCGACCGCATCACCGGTGAGCGGAGCCGCTATGCCGTCGGCGTGGATGCCAATGGCGTCATGGTCTCCATCCGTTTCTGAGATAGTTGCGACATTTATTCTTTGTCTTTCGTAACTGTCTTATTTCCAATTAGTTATATTCCAGGTGGCGTGAACGTGGGAAGCCGCGTCCGCAAAGCTATGCTCCGGGCCGTCGATATGATAGCTCCGGACGGCCGAAAGCATAGCTCTTGGCCGCCCGGAGCATAGCTCTGCGCCGGACGGTTGTATGGTCTGCATTTTGTGGGTTTATGGAGCGGGGAGCGCTGGGCATTGGCGGCCGTTTGTCAGACAGGGTTTCTGGCTATGGCGGACGACAGGCTTAGTGCAAACGTTTGCATCCTTTCTTGCGCATATTACAGGCCTGTGGAGCATACCTTATTGAAATATTGCGTAACTTTACAGCAATTTTATTAACCCAAACGATATATGATTTTCTCTTTTCACATAGATTACAAGACCGTCTTTGGCGAAGAACTGGTCTTGAACGTCAAGGATCCGGCACGTCCGGAGTCGGAAAAAGTCATCCCCTGCAGCATGGAAAACAATGACGGCAGCCGCTGGACCTGCAGGATGGAAGTGGATGACAACATCGAAGCAACTGCCTTGGAATATTTCTACAGCGTGCAGGCCAATGGTTCTCAGCGACGCCATGAATGGCTCACGGGACGCCATCGGATCGATCTCACCGCCCGGCGGGCCAAGACTTATACGGTCTACAACCATTGGACAGACATCCCCGCAGACTCCTATCGCTACAGTTCAGCCTTCACCGAGTGCATCACCCGTCGCGCGGCAACGCCTCCAGCGGGCTCTGATTATGACCGGACTGTGCGCCTCGTGGTGCGTGCGCCGCAGCTGCTGGCCAACCATCGCCTCTACGTAGTGGGTGCGGACAGACTGCTCGGTGCGTGGGACGTAGGCCGGGCACTGCCCATGACGGAACACGCCTGCAACGAGTGGATCGTCGACGTGGATGCAGCGTCGATGGCAGATCGTCGTATGGAATTCAAATTCTTAGCTTTTGAGACCGGCTCAGCAGGCATGCCGATGTGGGAGACGGGACTCAACCGCATCATAGAACTGCCGGAGATGGTCTCGGGCGAGGTCATCGTCTACGATCTCCAGCAGGCTTTCTTCCCCTTGGAGAACGTCCGGCTGGCCGGCATGTTGGTCCCCGTGTTCTCGCTCCGGTCAAAGCAGAGCTTCGGCGTAGGCGATTTCGGCGATCTGAAACGCATGATCGACTTCGCCTCGGCCGCCCGTATGCGAGTCCTGCAGGTGCTTCCGGTCAACGACACGACGACCACCCACACCTGGACCGACTCCTATCCCTACAGCTGCATCAGCATCTTTGCCCTCCACCCGATGTATGTCGACCTCTCCCAGCTGCCGCCTCTGGCCGACGGGGAGGCCCGCCGCCGTTTCGAGACTTTGCGCCGGGAGCTCAACGCCCTGCCGCAGATCGACTATGAGCGTGCCAACAATGCCAAGACCGAATATCTCCGGATGCTCTTCGAGGAGCAGGGTGGCGCGGCCTTGAAGTCGCCGGCTTTCAAGACTTTCTTCAAAGAGTCGCAGCAGTGGCTGGTGCCTTACGCCATGTATTGTCATCTCCGCGACCTCTACGGCACGGCCGAGTTCAGCCGCTGGCCCGATCATAACGTCTGGGATGAAGCCCTGCGCGCCGATCTCTCCAACAGTCGCACGCGTGCCTTCCGCGACGTTTCATTCACCTATTACGTGCAGTTCGTCCTTGACAGTCAGATGAAGGCCGTCCACGACTACGCACGTCAGCGGAGCGTGATCCTCAAAGGCGACATCCCCATCGGTGTCAACCGCCATGGCTGCGACGTGTGGATGGAGCCGCGCTATTTCAACACCGACAGTCAGGCAGGCGCCCCGCCCGATGACTTCTCGGTCAATGGGCAGAACTGGGGATTCCCCACTTACAACTGGGAAGCCATGCTCGCCGACGACTGCGCATGGTGGGTGCGCCGCTTCCAGCACATGCGCCGCTTCTTCGATGCATACCGCATCGACCACGTATTGGGCTTCTTCCGCATCTGGGAGATTCCTGTCGAGGCCGTACATGGCCTCCTCGGCCATTTCTCACCAGCCCTCGGCATGTCGCGCCAGGAAATTGAGAACTACGGACTCCATTTCCAGGAAGCGCTCTTCACCGAGCCATTCATCACCGACTGGGTGCTTGACCGCATCTTCCATGAGCGTGCGGGCGAGGTAAAGGAACGTTATCTCGCCGCCGCCGATAACGGACGCTATCGCCTTAAGCCCGAGTTTGACACCCAGCGAAAGATCGAAGGAGCTTTCGAAGAGCGTAAGGCCCAGCTCCGCGCCGAGGCTGCCGATGACGCAGACCTGCAGCAGCGACTCACCGAACTCGACAACCTGCGCGACGGTCTCTATGCCCTCGTCAGCGATGTACTCTTCGTTCGCGACCACAGAGATCCCAACCTCTTCCATCCGCGCATCTCCGTACAGTTCGATTTCATCTATGAAAGCCTGTACGACAGTGACAAGACCATCTTCAATAGGATATACAACGATTATTATTACCGTCGCAACAACCAGTTCTGGTACTACGAAGCGATGAAGAAACTGCCTCGTCTCGTTGAGGCAACGCGTATGCTCGTCTGCGCGGAAGACCTCGGCATGGTGCCCGAATGCGTGCCATGGGTCATGGACGAGCTGCGTATCCTCTCCTTGGAGATCCAGTCCATGCCCAAGGATCCGAAGGTCCGCTTCGGCCATCTGTCTCGTAATCCTTACCGGTCCGTCTGCACCATCTCCTCCCATGACATGCCCACGCTGCGACAGTGGTGGGATGAGAACATCTGGCGGACACAGGATTACTACAACACCATGCTCCGCTATCCCGGTCCCGCGCCTCATCCGCTGCCCGGAAGGCTTGCTGCTGACATCGTCGCCCGGCATCTCGCGTCGCCCTCCATGCTTTGTGTGCTGAGCCTGCAGGACTGGCTGTCCATCGACGAACACCTGCGCTTGCCCGACCCAAACGCCGAACGCATCAACATTCCGGCCAACCCTCGCCACTACTGGCGATACCGCATGCACCTCAATATCGAAGATCTCATGGCCAATGAGGCCTTCCTTGGCACGCTCAGGGAAATGGTCTCGCAGGCCGGAAGAAAGTAACACCCTCGGCCCGAGCGTCAACGAAGGCTGAAAAAACATATCAACCATGCGAAAGATACAATTCATCTGTCTGCTCCTGCTGCTGTCTGTGGCTGCGACAGCACAGACGGTCCTCTCGCCCGGAGGCCGCGTTTCACTCACCTTCAGGCTCGCTGCAGGAGGCGTGCCGACCTATCAGGTGAACTACAAAGAACGTCCCGTGATCCTGCAGAGCAGGCTCGGACTGGAGCTGGCAAAGGACAAGCACGCCAGCAAAGGCATCGAAGAGACCGACCTCATGGACGGCTTCGAGGTGGCGGAGACCAAGACCGCAACCTTCGATGAAACCTGGAAGCCCGTCTGGGGCGAGACGGCGACCATCCGAAACCATTACAACGAATTGGCCGTCACGCTCTCGCAGCCCTCCTCCGGACGACGGATGACTATCCGGTTCCGCGTCTATGACGACGGCATCGGATTCCGCTACGAGTTCCCGCAGCAACAGGAACTCAACTATTTTATCGTCAAAGAGGAGCACTCCCAGTTCGCCATGACAGGCGATCACATGGCCTGGTGGATCCCCGGAGACTATGACACGCAAGAGTATTCGACCGTTACGTCACCGCTGTCTGAAATCCGAAGCCGGATGAAAGCAGCCATCACCGGAAACTCCTCGCAGACTCCGTTCTCGCCGACCGGTGTCCAGACGTCGCTCCAAATGAAGAGCCGCGACGGCCTCTACATCAATATCCACGAGGCGGCATTGGTCGATTATCCAGCCATGCACCTCAACCTCGACGACCGGAACTTTGTCTTCACATCCTGGCTCACACCGGATGCAACCGGCAACAAGGCCTGCATCCAGACGCCTTTCAATACACCGTGGCGCACGGTCATGGTCAGCGACGACGCCAGAGACATCCTCGCGAGCAATCTCATCCTCAATCTCAACGAGCCGTGCAAGCTCACTGACACCGACTGGATACGCCCCATCAAGTACTGCGGCGTATGGTGGGAGATGATAGTCGGGCGCAATACGTGGAATTATACGGACGACTACCCCTCCGTCCGCTTGGGTGTGACCGACTTTCAGCATGCACGTCCCAACGGCAAACATGGCGCCAACAACGCCGATGTGCGCCGTTACATCGACTTTGCGGCCAAGAACGGGCTCTCGGAAGTACTCGTCGAGGGATGGAACATCGGATGGGAAGACTGGGCAAACCGCTGGAAACAGGATGTCTTCGACTTCGTCACGCCTTACCCCGACTTTGATCTGAAGGCACTGAACGATTACGCCCATTCAAAGGGAGTGCGGCTCATGATGCACCATGAGACCAGTTCGAGCGTCATCAACTATGAACGTCACATGGATGCAGCCTATCAGTTGATGAACCGCTACGGTTATGACGCGGTTAAAAGCGGCTATGTCGGTGACATCATTCCGCGCGGCGACCACCACTACAGCCAGTTTATGGTCAATCATTACCTGCGCTGCGTGATCGAGGCAGCCAAGCACCACATCATGGTCAACGCGCATGAGGCGGTCAGACCGACCGGTCTCTGCCGCACCTATCCGAACCTTGTGGGCAACGAAAGTGCACGCGGAACGGAATATGAAGCGTTCGGCGGGAGCAACCCCGACCACACGGTGATCCTCCCGTTCACCCGACTTCAAGGCGGCCCGATGGACTACACGCCCGGTATCTTGGAAACGCAGCTGTCGACATGGAGCAGCAATCCGAACTTCATACACACCACCTTGGTCGGCCAGCTCGCGCTCTACGTGACCCTGTACAGTCCTCTGCAGATGGCGGCAGACCTGCCTGAGAACTACGAACGTTACGACGACGCCTTCCAGTTCATCCGCGACGTGGCCGTTGATTGGGACGATTCGCGCTATTTGGAGGCCGAACCGGGCGACTATATCACCGTTGCACGCAAGGCAAAGGGTACCGACAACTGGTTCATAGGCGGCAAGTGCGACGAGAACGGACACCGTTCGGTCATCACACTCGATTTCCTTGACAAGGGCCGCAAGTATCTCTGCACGATCTATGCGGATGCCAAGGATGCCTCGTACGACAAGAATCCTAAAGCCTACACGATCACGAAGAAGACGGTGAAGAGGGGTGACGTGCTCCGACTCACCGAAGCCAAGGGTGGCGGATTTGCCGTTTCGCTCATCGCCCACTGACCTTCGGATGCAGTGCACGTTGCTTCTTGTCCAATCAAACAGATATACCTATGTCACTGAAAAAACTATTCATCGTGGCCATGACCTGCCTATCGGTCCACTCCTTATCGGCTCAGGAGATCTTCAATGAAGTCTCCTATTCGCCCGCACAGACGACTTTCCGCTTGGTGGCCACTGTTCCGGCAAAGGCGCCGCGATCATATCGGGTGCAGTTGCATCTCTTCAAGGATTCCGATCTGAAGAATCCCTTCAAGGTGATCCGCATGTCCCGTCCTGCAGGAGGTGACAACCGCTTCCCCGTCTGGCAGGCTACGGTCAGGGGAGACTTGAAGGGTTGCTTCTACGCATTCCGCGTGCCGATGGTCCGGAAGGCGCTTCCGGTCCAAGCAAAGCATAGCCGCACTTTCACCTACGGCGCGCTCACGCCCGGCCTCTTTGCCAAGGCGGTCAGCGTGAACGGTCAGAGAGGAGCTGTCATAGACCTGCGCGAGACCGACCCCGAAGGGTGGGCGGACGACGTGCGCCCGGTCTCCAAGTCGGCCGCAGACTGGGTGATCTACGAGCTCCATCATCGTGACTTCTCGATAGACGCATCTTCCGGCCTCCGACATAAGGGCAAGTTTCTCGCCCTGACGGAACCGAAGGCCATCCGATACCTGCAGGATCTGGGTGTGACGGCTGTCCATCTCCTGCCGTCGTTTGACTATGCGTCGGTCGATGAGACACGCCTTGACAAGCCGCAATACAACTGGGGCTATGATCCCTTGAACTATAACGTGCCCGAAGGGAGCTACGCCACCGATCCCTATGATCCGAAGTGCCGCATCCGCGAGTTCAAGATGATGGTCCAAGCCCTGCACAAAGCCGGTATCCGGGTGATCCTCGACGTGGTCTACAATCACACTTTCGATCTGGCGAACAGCAACTTCCAGCGCACCAATCCGGATCTCTTCTACCGCTTCAACGCCGACGGGACGCCGAGCAACGGCTCCGGTTGCGGCAACGAAACGGCTTCAGAGCGGCCCTTGATGCGCCAGTATATGATCGAAAGCATGAAGTATTGGGTCAACGAATACCACATCGACGGCTTCCGCGTCGATCTCATGGGCGTACATGACATCGAGACCATGAACCGCATCCGAGCCGAGTTGAGCCACGTCCGTCCGTCCGTCTTCATCTATGGTGAGGGCTGGAGCGCGGGAGCATGTGCCTATCCGCAGGAGAAGTTGGCCATGAAGGCAAACATGAAGCAGATGCCTGGCATCGCCGCATTCAGCGACGAGCTGCGCGATGCCTTGCGAGGGCCGTTCAATGATGACCGCAAAGGCGCTTTCCTGGCAGGCATCCCCGGTTCGGAGGAAAGCATCAAGGCAGGCATAGCCGGTATGATCGCGCATCCCGACGTGGATTATTCGCGGGTCAACTACGCCAAGGAACCATGGGCGGGGCAGCCCTCCCAGATGATCAGCTATGTGAGCTGTCATGACGATATGTGCCTCGTGGACCGCTTGCGGGCCGTTTCTCCGGGCATCGGCGATGACGAATTGATCCGCCTGTCGCTGCTTGCCCAGACGGCAGTGCTCACTTCTCAGGGCGTGCCTTTCATCCTCTCGGGCGAAGAGATGCTACGCGACAAGAAAGGCGTGCACAACAGTTTCAACTCGCCCGACTCGATCAATCGGCTCGACTGGAACAACCAGCAACGCTATCCGAAGGTGTTCGACTATTACAGCAGGCTGATCTCGCTGCGCAAGCATCATCCTGCCTTCGGCGGTAGCGGCAACGCAGAGACCGTGAGACGGCATCTCCGGTTTCTCCCGACACAGGATTGCGTGGTGGGATTCTCGCTCACCGACTATCCCGGAGACGCGTGGAAGCATATCGTCGTGGTGCTCAACGCCAATCGGGAGGCCCGCGAGGTGGAGATCCCGGCAGGCACCTACACCGTGGTCTGCTGTGACGGCACGATCGATGAAGGCGGCTTAGGCACCATGGAAGGAGGCAAGATTATCGTCGATCCACAATCTGCATTGATAATATACAATTGATCATGAAAAAGAGTTTATTACTGATTGCTTTCCTATTAGAAGTGTTGATGATGCAAGCAGCTGTCAAGACGATCCGGATAGAACCTGCCAACTGGTATGTAGGCATGAAGGATGCGAGTCTGCAACTGATGGTCTACGGTAAAGACATCCGTGAAGCCACGGTCACGACGGATTATCCCGGCGTGCGCCTCGACTCGATCGTGCGCCTCGACTCGCCCAATTACCTGCTCGTATATCTGAATCTTCAGGAGGCCAAAGCCGGCCGGATGAATCTCGTCTTCAGCAAGAAAGGTGCCTCCTGGAAGGTCGCCTATCCGCTCGAGAACCGCGCCAAGCCCGGCGAAGAGCGTCGTGGATTCAGCAATGCCGACGTGCTATACCTGCTCATGCCCGACCGTTTTGCCTCGGGAAGCAGCAAGAATGACCAGCTCAAAGGCATGGAGCCCTGCACCGTCGACCGCAAGGAGCCGAGTCTGCGCCATGGCGGCGACTTGGAGGGGATCAGGCAACACCTGTCCTATTTCAATGAACTCGGCGTCACGGCGCTATGGTTTACGCCCGTGTTGGAGAACAATCGGCCCGACGATGGCAAGAACAGCACCTATCACGGCTATGCTACCACCAATTATTATAAGGTAGATCCGCGCTTCGGAACCAACGAGGAGTACCGCCAGCTGATCAGGGAAGCTCATCAGCATGGGCTCAAAGTGGTCATGGACATGATCTTCAACCATTGCGGCGACTATCACCCCTGGGTCAAGGACATCCCGAGCAAGGACTGGTTCAATGCGCCCGAGTGGCTCTGCGAGGACAAGACGACGGGCCGGAACGCAACGACCGGAAACTCCGAAAACGCCGCATCGAAGAAGTCTGCTTATCTTCAGACCAGCTATAAGCTGACACCTGTCGTGGATCCCTACGCATCGAAGATCGACTTCCGTGAGACTGTCGACGGGTGGTTCGTGCCCTCCATGCCCGACCTGAACCAGCGCAATCCTCACGTGATCAAGTATCTGGTCCAGAATAGTATATGGTGGATCGAGTCCGCAGACATCGACGGCATCCGCATGGACACCTATCCGTATGCCGATTATGACGCGATGGCCCATTGGTTGAAGACGCTCGATACCGAGTATCCCAACTTCAACGTGGTCGGTGAGACATGGGTGACCGAGCCGGCTTATACGGCCTGTTATCAGAAAGACTCGCCCCTCTCGCGCCGCAACAGCTATCTGAAGACGGTGATGGACTTCAGTTTCTTCGACAGGTTGGACAAGGCGAAGCGCGAGGAGACCGACGGCTGGTGGGAAGGGTATAACCGCATCTACAACAGTCTTGTCTACGACTACCTCTATAAGGATCCTTCGCATGTGCTGGCCTTCATCGAAAACCACGACACGGACCGCTTCTTAGGCAACAACTTCGACCCGCTGCTGCTCCGGCAGGCCTATGCCCTGCTGCTCACCTTGAACCGCATCCCGCAGCTCTACTACGGTACGGAGATCCTGATGGGCGGCACCAAGGAGGTCACTGACGGCAATGTGCGCCGCGACTTCCCCGGCGGATTCCCCGGAGACACGCAGAATTGCTTCACCGCAGCAGGCAGGAGCGAGGCGCAGAACGCCATGTTCAACTGGCTGAGCCGCCTGCTGCACTGGCGAAAGGACAATCCCCTGATCACCAAAGGCCGTCAGGTCCAGTTCATTCCCTATCAGGGTGTCTACGTGATTGCCCGCCAATACGAGGGCAGAACGTCGCTCACGATTCTCAACGGCACCAACCGGGAGGCTGTGATGCCGGTGGAACGCTATGCCGAAGTGATCGGCAGCCATGTCGGCGGCATGGATGTCATGACCGCTCGGACGGTGGATCTGACACATGACATCAAGCTCAATCCGCGCGAGACGCTGATCCTCGAATACTGATCCTAACCCTGTGCGGGAGACTCGGAAAAGCCTTTCGTGACACGGACCGGAAGCATATCTTTCGCATAGGATAACAGGGACTTCCGCAGAGCTATGCTCCGGGCCGCCCGGAGGATAGCTCCGCGCCGGGCATATGTGACAAGTGCCGAAGAGATATCATATGGGCGCTCCTTGAA
>ONHE01000013.1 GCA_900317545.1 uncultured Prevotella sp.
ATTCGATGCACTGTGCCCCCTTTTTACTAACGATGCAGATTCTTTTCGCTTCTGTATCATATTAGGCGCGTAGTTGCGGATTTGAGGAGAAATGAAATCACACAGCATCTTTTTGCAGCTATGGCTGCTCCTCCTGACCGCCTTGCCGGCCGCCGCATCCTCGTTTGTCACCGTCAGCGACGGCCGCCTCATGCGCCACGGCGTTCCTTATCGCTATATTGGCACCAACTTCTGGTATGGCGCCATCTTGGGATCGGAAGGGCAGGGAGGCAACCGGCAGCGGCTGTGCGAGGAGTTGGACCGGATGAAACGAATGGGCATCGACAACCTTCGAATCCTTGTCGGGGCAGACGGGCAGCGGGGCGGCAGGTACAAAGTGGAGCCGACGCTGCAGGAGAGCCCCGGAGTCTACAACGATACGCTACTTGCCGGACTCGACTATCTGCTGATGGAGATGGGGCGGAGGGACATGTTGGCAGTGCTCTATCTGAACAACAGCTGGGAGTGGAGCGGCGGCTACAGTTACTACTTGGAACAGGTGGGGGCGGGACGTGTGCCGTTGCCCAATGTCGAAGGATATGAACAGTATGTGCGCTATGCGGCTCAGTATGCGGCGAACGAGCGTGCGCACCGCCTGTTTGAGGACTATGTGCGGTTCATCCTCGGTCGGACCAATCGCTATACGGGCCTTCCCTACACGGAAGATCCGACGATCATGGCCTGGCAAATATGCAACGAGCCGCGCGCCTTCAGCCGGGAAGGGCTGCCCGCGATGCGGTCATGGCTCAGCGAAGTGGCGGCACTGATCCGCCGCATGGATGCCCGTCACCTGATATCGACGGGCAGCGAGGGCGCCGTAGGATGTGAGGGCGACTATGACTGCTATGAGGCGATCTGCACGGATCCCAACATCGACTATTGCACCATTCACGTCTGGCCTTACAACTGGGGCTGGTCGAAGGCCGACAGGCTGTCGGACGACCTGCCGCGGGCATGCAGTAAGACAAAGGAATATATCGACCGCCATCTGCAGATCTGCCGTCGGACCGGCAAACCGCTCGTCATGGAAGAGTTCGGATACCCGCGCGACGGCTTCGTTTTCACCACAACAAGTCCCACGCGGGCCCGCGATGCTTACTACCGGTATGTCTTCTCGTTGGTCGGGACGGATCCCCTCTTTGCCGGATGCAATTTCTGGGGGTGGGGCGGAGCCGTTGTTCCCCGGCATGAGTGGTGGCAGGTGGGCGATGAGTATACGGCTGATCCGGCCCAGGAACAGCAGGGCCTCTATTCCGTCTTCGCCTCTGACCGGTCCACTCTGAAGGTCATCCGGGACGCCATCCGGCGACTCCCCAAGCGTCGCCCCTGACCGTCCCCGCGGGAGAAAGGCCGACAGACCGGCAATGATCTCTCTGCTCTCCTCACTCTGTCAGAGGGTGATGAGACCTTCGGAGGAGTAGCTCCCCGCCCGTTGAGCATGGGATAGCGTGGGGATGAGGAGCCGTGCCGGGCTCCCCTTTTATTCCTTACTCGGCCGTGAGGCTCAGCACCCGGCTCGACCATTCACTCCTCTGTTCCTTGCTGATCTGATGTGTATAGGGCATCTCCAGTCCATGTTCCATCAGGTAAGCACCGCTGTAACACTTGTCCTCGCAGTCCAGGGGGGTGGTGTCGATGCGGTTCAGCTCATGCACCCGATATTTCTTGTCCGGATCCAGGCCAGCCATCCGGATTCTGGGGAGGTGTTCATTGAGGAAGCTCTCTGTCTTCCACCAGTAGAAGACGGCACGTTGCTTCGCGTCATCCACATACATCAGCGAGGCCACACCTTTGCGCTCGTATGGGCTCTGCAGTCGGTAAATGTTGCCAAACTGCACCACCGGCCTGATCTGCTTATACTCGGCGATGGCCTGTTTGCACAGTGCTTTCTCGTCATCGGTCATGTTTTTGGGTTGGATCTCCATGCCCAACCGTCCGCTCATGGCTACGTCGATGCGGTATTTGAGAGCCACCCGACGGGACGTCTGATGGTTGGGTGAAGCGGAGATGTGGCATGCCATGGCGATAGCAGGGAAGAAATAGCTCGTGCCCCACTGTATATAGATGCGCTGGAGAGCATCGGTGTTGTCGCTGACCCAGAACTCATCAAACCAGGGAAGTACGCCCCAATTGGCCCGTCCGCCACCGCTCGCGCACGCCTGAATGACGATATCGGGATACTTGTCGCGTATCCGCTGGCACACTTTGGCCAATCCGCGATGATAATTGATATACAGATGGCTCTGCTCCGTCATGGGGAGATATTGTGATCCCTGGTTTCTGATCGACATGTTGGCATCCCATTTGATGTAGGCAATGTCCGGATAGCGAGTCATCAGGTTGTCAACGACGGAGAAAACGAATTCCTGTACCTTCGGGTTACCTAAGTCGAGCACGAGCTGCGTGCCACCTCTTCCTAATACCGGATCACGCATCGGCGCCTTGATGATCCAGTCTGGGTGCTTCTCATAGAGTTCACTCACGGTGTTCGTCATCTCCGGTTCGATCCAGATGCCGAACCTGATGCCGTGCCGACGGGCATCCTGCAGCAGTCCTTCGATGCCCTCCGGCAACTTCTGCTTGTCGACAGTCCAGTCGCCGAGTGCCGTCCGATCGTTCTTGCGAGGATATTTATCGCCGAACCAGCCGTCATCCATGACAAACAGTTCGCCGCCCATTGAGGCGATGTCACCCATCATCTGGTCCATGCCCTGCTGGTTGATGTTGAAGTAAACACCCTCCCAACTGTTGAGCAGCACCATTCTCTCCTTGTTGCCGTGAGCCAGTCTGTAGGTCCTTCCCCAACGGTGAAAGTTGCGGCTTGCACCGCTTAGGCCCTCCCGCGAGTAAGTCAGGGCGAGGACAGGAGTGGTGAACTGCTCGCCTTTCTTGAGCTGATAGGCGGAGTTGTCCTCGCAGATGCCGGCAGTGAAGTAATGGTATTCAGTGTCGTCCGTGTCGATCTTCAGGCGGTAGTTGCCGCTGTAGCAGAGCGCGGCGCCGATTACGTCACCGCTGTTTTCACGTGGACGGCCCTCGAGCGAGAACATGACCTCGGCGTGGTCGGTATGACTGTTGCGCACGCCATCTTTGTTTTGGATCACTTTCTGACCCGGCAGCAGCGGCTCTTCGGTCAGTCGGCCCTCGTTGGCCCATGCGCCTGAGAGATGGCTGAGCCACACATCGCCGCGCCGGATGGGCAATGTGGCGGAGGCAAACTGTGTCAGTGTGACCGTCCCTTTCTCATGATTGGTCACCGTGGTCCATGCTTCGATCATGTCTACGTCTGCATATGCACGATAGTGGAGGTCTACTGTCAGATTGTAAACCGGATCCTTCAGATGGATCGTTGAGGTGGTGGCGTTGCCCTCTGTCTGTGTGGTGTGGCCCGTAGCCAGCAGTTGTGTCGACAGGTTGCCGTCAGCATGGCGCACGGCGAAAGCTGCATCGTGGACTGTTCGCAGCCCGTGAGCTGGATAGACATCCATTCTGCCGCTCCGCGGCTGCTGCAGTCCGTCGGTGTCGGCACCTGCAAGCCGACTGCCGAAATAGACATACCGGGGCGCTTTCCCGTTCTCTACGTCGATGACGAGCACAATGTTCCGGGCCCGGATAGCGATCCGCTCAGCCCGCGCGACAGCAGATGTCATACAGAGTAAAAGGATCAAAGGCAGTAATCTTTTCATGGTCAGTGAATGTTAATTGTCAGTTTAGTATAAGGAAATTCTATGATTTCGTGCAAATATATGTATTTTTTTTCTTTTCTGCAACAATCTGTCGGAAAAATCAAAGAGACCCTGTGTGCTTCATTTGGGAGCCGTCAGCCAGCGGAAGATGGTCGGTCGGTGAGGCCTGTTGTCCATCTTCTGACTGCGCGTTTGCCCGCATAGAGTTGGTGTGTCGTAACTTGTTGGAAATCAGAAGAATCTTAGTTGCTTGCCCGGAGCATAGCTCTGCACGAGGCGTATGATACGTCTGTCTTTTCGGAGGTGCAGAAGTGGTCTTTCGGG
>ONHE01000172.1 GCA_900317545.1 uncultured Prevotella sp.
GGGATGAAAGGGGATGAAAGGATGATGGGATGAGGGGGCGGAGCACGCATGCAGCATCGGCGCACGCAACAAATAAAGGGAAGCCTCACGGTATCCCCTTATCCTGCCGAAAGCCTGCATGATACCAATAATCGACTTAGGAATCGCAATTCCACATGTGCAGGCACCGGCCGCTATCTAATATACCTAATAACTGTATAGATTCTTCCAAATCCAGATTTCCCCTCCGGCGCTCACCGAGCCATCTTCGTGTGGACGATGATGGCCCCGTTCGCCCCCTTGCTGCCATAGACACTGGCCTCCTTGAGTATCTGCACATAGTCGATATCGTTGAGATTGATACCCGAAAAGTCGTGCACCACCGTCCGGTCGACCATGTATAGAGGCGTCTGGTCGGCCATGATGCTGCGCGTGCCCCGCATAGACACCTGCTGGCTTTCACCACCGCGCCCTGACGTACCGACAACATTAAGGCCCGGTACCCGCCCCTGCAGGGCCGACAGCACATCGTTGAAGCCGCTCCGCCGGAGCTCTTCGCCGGAGATATAATTGCTCGTTCCCGTATACTCGCGTCGGTTGACGAACCCGAAGCCGATATCTGTCAGCAGCGAATCTTCCTCCGCCTTGAAGTTGGTTTCATCCGCCAACTGGAGGCGCATGCTGCGTCTGCCGGCCACGGGGATGCGGTATCTTCGCTTCTTGATGTCGATATTCAGCGTGTCGGTGGGTCTTACGTTGGTCAGTCCGAAACGCCCTTCGCCGTCAGTCATGGCATAGTCGCGTGGCGTCCGCACCCACACATGGGCCCGCCGGATCGGCTTTCCGGCCAAGTCAGACAGGATTCCGTTGAACGGAACATCATCCTGTGCCATCGCAGATGCCGACAGGATCGCTACAAAAAGACACAATATTTTTCTCATAAGCTTCAGAATGGTTGAATGTCCTGCCCGCCTCGCAGTGGGCAGGACACATACATTGAATGCTTTCTCTGTCGGTTACTCGAATCCGGAGAGACCGGATGTTGCCGTCGACCCATATCCATTGTCGCCGTATTCATCGGCATTGAGGATCGTAGAGAGGAAATCGTAAGCGATCGGGCGGTTGTAGTTGAGCTTCTTGAACGATGCCGCCGCACGCTTGTTGTACTTGGCCAGACGGGACTCGAACGCATTGTGGCGCTTCAGCAGGGCCCAGCGTGAGAACTCGCCGCACAGCTCACGGGCATACTCATCAAAGATCGTGTCCTCCGTGACGTTCGTGATCTTCCATGCGGATTCGGCCACACCCTGACGGGCAGCGCGCTTGCGGAGCACGTTCAGATAGTCGGCGGCCTTCGAAGCATTGCCAAGCTGCTGCTCAGCTTCAGCCGCAAGGAGGTAGACCTCGGCCATACGCATGACGAACATGTCGCCTGTCTTGATCTGAAGATTACTCCCCACGAAGACGCCGTCATACGACCAGTTGAACTTGATCAGACCGGGGCACACGTTGGATGAGGTCTTCCCGTTTCCCACATGGATCGGATTGCCCGCTTCGCTGCCTTGATCGATACCGCCGAAGGGCATGTCATTGGAGTCGTAAAGATCACTCAGCACGATCACGGCGTATGGTCTGTCGGCCTTGTCGGCCAACGGATAATGCACGAAAACAGAGTTGATGCGGTCATCATCGGCAGCTACGGGATAAGGAACAGCATAGGCTTTCGTGGTCTCAGAGAAGCCCTTCTGGCCGCACATTGCGGCTGATGGAGCCACGGTGAGCAGTTTCGAGGCATCGCCGCTGTGGTCCCCCTTCGGCCAAATCTTGGCCGGGTACTGGTTTCCGGCATAAGTTGAAGCCTTCCCGTCGCAGTCCGCGTAGGGATAAATAATCTTGCCGACATGGCGGAGTGACGTACTGTCAATGTCATATTTCCTGCACAGAGCATCCGTCAGCTTGAACTGACCCTTATTGTAAGGTACCCATCCGCACTGAACCATCGTCCATTCGCCCCACGCATACTGGAAGGAGTACTCCCAGCGGCGGTCCCACGTAGGATCGAAGCAATACATCAGATATTTCGAAGGCATCCAGGTCTGCGCGTTCTGGCGTCCATAGAAGTAGCCTTTGTCACCGGGTTTATGGTTCTTATTCCAGAAGTCGGAGTAGGTCGCGCCTGATGAGTAGGCGAAAAGTTTATTGTTTTTAGACATGAACTGCCATGCTGCGTTGTTCCCGTCCGGCCCTGCTGCGATGATCAGCGCTTCCTTGTTCTTCCGGTTGTTGGCATCTGCCCACATGTCAGCGATGTCCGGATAGAGGTAGGCATTATAGGCACTGGCATTGCTGATCAGGCCTTCGGCCGTCTCGGCACACAGCTTCCAATACTCCTGGGCATCGCCATACTTGCTCTGTCCCAATCCTGCGCGTTGGGCATAGACACGGGCCAGCAAGCCTATAGCAGACTTCTTCGTCAGCCGCGCATAGTTTTCGTTGGTCACTGGAAGATCCGTTATGGCCTCCTTGAGATCCTTGATGATCTGGTCATAGATCTCCTTTTCACTGCTCCGTTTGGGGTATAAGTTGACGTCGCCCGTGACGCTTGAGCTACTCTCAAGATTTAAGGTGACGGGGCCGTAATGAGCTACGAGGATCGAATAGTAGAGAGCCCGGAGCGCCTTAGTCTCGGCGACGAGTTTGCGGATAGACTCTGCGTCACCGTCGCGCAGGTTCTTAGCCTCGTTGATCACCGTGTTACAGCTTGAGATAAGTGCATAACACTGCTTGAAAACCTTTTGCGTCGTGTTGTAGCTACTGGTCAGATCCTCATAGTTGAAGATCTGTTTGTAGCCGGTTCCGTTGCTCTTCGCCAGCCACTCATCCGTGCCGGCCTCCGAGAGGAAGAGCCAGTCGGAAGCCGTATAGAGCTGGTCATTGAGTGCCGTATAGCATGTGTTCTGCAGTCCGCTCCATGCTTCATAGGCTGTCAGCGTGGCATCTCCGGCAGCCGGATTGACCTCGTCGAGATCACAGGAAACAACTGTCAGTCCGATGAAAGCTGCAGCCGCGAACAATTGAATATTTCTTTTCATAATCTTGATTTTATCTGAAAGGTTCGTTAGAATGAGAGATTGAGTCCGAAGACAAGCTGTTTGGTCAATGGGAAGTCGAGGTCGCCGCCCATCTCAGGATCATAGTTCTTGAGCAAATGGCTGTTTGCGTGGACCAAAGGATTGGTGATCGTGCCGTAGAGACGCAGCGAGCTGATGCCGATCTTGCGGCAAGCGGTGCGCGGTAAGGAAAATCCCAGTGTGACGTTCTTGATCTTGAAGAAGGAGCCATCGACGAATGCGAGCGACGTATAGTATTCATCACTATGCCAGTTTCGGCTGCTGTTCAGAGCAGGGAAGTCATTGGAGGGATTCGTGGATGTCCAGTAGTTGAAGTGTGAAGGGAACGCACCACCTGACGAACTGTACCATGTGATCGGGTCATAATAGATCATCTGGCCCTGGCGGGTGTACATGTAGACGCTCAGGTCGAACCATTTCCAAGTGAAAGTGTTCTGGAATCCGAGTGACCAGTCAGGCGACTGGTGTCCGATGATCTGCTTATCGTCAGCGTTGACCGAATAAGGATTCCCGGCCGTATAGGTCTGCACGATCGGGTTGCCGTTATCATTGAGCTGGTCTGGGAATACTTTTTCCCATACGCCGTCAGACACCTTGTGCATGTTCGGAATCTCTACGCGGAGGTCTCCTGGCTGTTTTCCGAAGACGGCTGCGTCCGTTTCCTGGCCTTTCTGCCATACGCCGCCGATGCGATAGGCACGGTAAGAGCGGATCGGATCACCGATATGGAGTGTATAGTCGCCGTTGGTGATGAATTCGGACGCATTCTCTCCGAGGTCCGTAACACGTTCCTTGTTGTTCGAGAAGGTCACGGTGCTCTGCCATAAGAAGTTTCTGGTCTCTACGTTCCGCGTGTTCAGCGTCAGCTCCAATCCCCTGTTCCTTGTCCGGGCGATGTTTTTGTTGATCGTGAAGTTGTTCCGGGCATCAAATCCGCCATTGGTGATCGGCACGTTCTGCTTCCAAATGACGCCCGTGGTGTTGGTGATATAATAGTCGGCAGTCAAGTCGATGCGTCCGTTGAAGAATGCCATGTCGAGTCCGATGTTCCAGTTTTTGGACCGTTCCCATGTGAGCTGTGCATTCGAGAGATTCTGTCCGAACGTGTAGGATGTGAGCACCTGGTCGCCCAGACCGACGTTGCCCTGATTGAGGATGGCCCATGAGGCATAGGCGCTGATGCCTGCAGCTCCTGTTTCACCGTATCCGATGCGCAGCTTGAGGTTAGACAACCAGTCGCGGGTTGGCTCCATGAAGCGTTCGTCAGAGATTCTCCAGCCGGCACTGAAAGCCGGGAAGGTGTTCCAGCGAACATCCTTCGCCAGCTTCGAATTGCCGTCATAGCGAAGTGAAGCGGCCAAGAGGTAACGGCCTAAGTAGGAGTAATTGATACGCCCAACATAGCCCATGCTCTTGCCCATGGAGTATCCGGACGAGATGGTCTTGTTGTTTCCCGTCGACGCACCCATGTTGGTCCAGTAGTAAGTGTTGGTGGTGATGCCTGTGTTGGACAGCGAACTGCTCTCGTTCTGAAAGTCGCTGTAAGTCGTGACGCCTGTGATGGTGAAGTCATGCACATCGGCTATCTTGAAGTTATACGTGAGGATGTTCTCCCATGAGTAGCCCCAGGAGCGGCTGTTGCTCAATGCTGCCGACGTGAAGTTGGCCGTTTCGGAGTGCGGTGCATCCACTGCGCCGGTACCGGCAGCGTCATAGAACTGATAGGAACCGTAGCCCACGAAGCTGCGTCCGTTGTTATAGCTGAGCGAAATGCTGGCCCGGCTCTCGAGCGTAAGCCCGCTGACGGGTCGGATGCGCACGTAAGGCTGGAAGAAAAGTGCGAATTTCGTCGGATGGTTACGATAGACGTTGCGGTCTTGGTTGAGCAGCAAGTTGACCATTCGGTTGTCATCCAATACCGGGTATTCATTCACGCTGCCGTCCTCCTTGTATAATACGCCGAACGGATTGGCGCGCATCGCGCGGTCGAGCTTGCTCGTTGTCGACTCCCGCGAGGTGTAGGAGAGTTGCGAATGCAGTCCTGCCGAGAGCCACGAATAGGCGTCGTGGTTGATGCGGATGGCACTTGAGTAGACGTCATATTCATCATTCTTGTACTGTCCTTTCTCCTTACCGAAGTTCAAAGAGAAGTAGGCCTGGGTCCGCTGTGTTCCTCCGGAGAGGGATAAGGAATAGTTTTGCGTCGCCCCAGTCTGCATGAGTGCGTCGACCCAGTCAATTACCTGACCTTTGGCGATAGCCTCCTTGGCTTCCATGTCAATAGTCTCGTCGTCCTCGATCACGTCTCCTGCTTCGCGGCGTGCCAGCAGTCGGGTTGCGAGCCATTGCTCCGGCGAGTTCATCTTGGGCAATATGGACCATCCGTTGAAGCCCACATAGGTGTTGAAATTAATTGAAAGCTTGCCCTTGTTAGCCTTTTTCGTGGTGACGAGAATGACGCCGTTGGATCCCGAAGATCCGTAAACGGCTGTCGACGAGGCATCCTTCAGCACCTCGATACTCTCGATGTCGTTGGGGTTGAGGGATGATATGTCACCTGCCATACCGTCAATGAGCACTGTCGGCGAGCCGGATGCGGTGATCGAGCGGTTGCCGCGCAGCTGCATGGAGACACCCGTTCCGGCGCGTCCGGACGACTTTGTGATGTCGAGACCCGACACACGTCCTTGAAGCGATTCCATCGGATTCCATGACGGCGTGAGCTTGATGAGGTCACTTTTGACCGTGGAAACGGCTCCCGTGAGATCCCTCTTCTTCATCGTGCCATATCCGATGACGACCACGTCATCCAATCCTAACACGTCGGGCTGCATGGCGACGGTTCCTCCGCCGGTCACTTTCTGATCCTTGTAGCCTGCATAGGTCAGGACGAGCGCAGCATTGCGACCTACGCGGACCGAGTAGTTGCCATCCATATCAGTGACCCCTACGACCTTGTTTCCGTTCTTCACGGTGACGCCGATCAGCGGTTCGCCTTTCTCATCGGTCACATGTCCTTTGATCGTCCGCACCTGTTGCACCGACTGAACGGATGACGGGCGCAGGTCATTGGCATCCGGGATGCCGGCGAGCGCATTCATGCCGCAAGCGAACAACAATGCAAACAATACCGA